>UQAI01000033.1 GCA_900538885.1 uncultured Mollicutes bacterium | reverse complement strand
AAATAAGTAATCCATTTATTTTTTTCATTTGTTACCCCTTATTTGGTACATAAATACTTATACTAGCCACATGAAAACTATAAAAACTAACTTCATCTATTATATATTCTTCATGAATATTATAGTCATAACGGTTATAACTATCGGTCATTTCCATATTATCAAATGGATACTCTATTCTAATCATAGGTCCACCATGAAATATGGAATAATCTTTTATTTTTTCAATATTACTCTTTATATCATCAGTTTGATTATGCATAACAAAAGTAATGATATAATATTTTGATGTATCTTTGATAAATCCAACATCACCAGACTCATCAATAAAACTACTAAGAATTTTCCCCATAACAGCCCCTTCCTACAAAAAAAATGGCAGGACTATTTCCCGCCGTTGGTGGACCAAGGCATACGCCAGTCCAAGTCATATGACAATAATATCATATACAATTTTTACAATAATATTCTATCAAAAAATATTTTATTTGGCAATAGTCTAAAATGTTTAACGTGAAAAATTAGTGAATTATACACTTTTTGAGTAAAAAAAGAGCTCTTTTCAACATTTCATCATAGTGAAACTATGAATTTTTGTCAAAATAGCTTATTTTACTTTAATGGTAGCCTGGACGAGGTTTGAACTCGCGAGTGTCGCCTTGAGAGGGCGATGTGTTAGACCGCTTCACCACCAGGCCATAAAGAGAATATTAATTATTCTCTTCTAATTTTTTTGTTGCTAATTTTATACGATGAAGTACTTCAGCCTTACCTAAAATTTTCATAACATAATATAGGTTTGGTGATTGTAATCTTAGGGTATTTACCATTCTAAGTAAAGCTGCTAAATCACCAACATGTCCTGGAAATGCTTCTTTGTTTTTCTTCCATTCTTTTGGTGTTGCTGCAAAGCCACATTCAACAGCTACTTCTTTCATCGTATTAAACCATTCTTCTTCATCTAATGTTAAATCTAACTTTTTCGCATAAAGATTTAACATTTTAATTGCATTTTCTTTAGATATGTTTTCTGGAATATTAAAGTTTTCATCAAACATTTCTTCATAATAGTCATTATAGAAAAACTTAATTAGTGGGAAAATATCTGAGTATTTTTCATAATCCTTACGAGGATTTTCTTTTTCTCTTTCAATTCCTACGATTGATGCATAATAATCAAAATTTCTTTCAATTAATTCTTGCAATTCTTTACTATAAACTTTGGCCCATTTATATGATTCACTAGCAAACGTTTGAGTATCCATATGACCTAGTTTTTCTTTACATAAGTTTTGAATTTTCGCAAGATCAAATAATGCACCATCTAATGACATTTTATTAAAAGTTAGTTTAAATTCACTTCTTGGGGCTTTAGGGTTTTCATCACGCCATGCTTCAAAATTAGAGTTAGCAATTGTAAATAAGTATTCCATAAAGCCATCAACTGGATAACCTTGTTCAAGGAAATAAGATACTGCAGCTTCTGGATCTTTACGTTTAGAAAGTTTACGACGATTACCATTATCAAGTTTCATAATTACAGGTAGATGTGCATAAGTTGGACGTTCCCATTTCATAGTATCAAATAATTCAAGATGGACAGGAACACTAGGCATCCATTCTTCGCCTCTTGTTACATGAGTAGTGCGCATAAAGTGGTCATCTACTAAATGTGCAAAGTGATATGTTGGTAAATTATCACTCTTTAAAATGACAATGTGTTGATCATTTTCCGCAATTTCAATTTCACCACGAATAGCATCAACAAATTTTACTTTTTTACTACTATCACCATGGGAGCGGAAACGAATTACATATGGTTCACCATTTTTAATTCTTTCGATTGCTTCTTCTGGAGTTAAGAAACTGCATTTTGCATATTTACCATAATAGCCGAAATTTTCTTTGTTTGCTTCTTGAGCTTTTCTTAATTCATCTAATTCAGTAGTTGAACAAAAGCAAGGGTAAGCCATATTATGTTCAATCATATATTTAATTACAACTTTATAAATGTTTTCTCTTTCACTTTGAACGTATGGCGCGTAATCGCCTTCTTGATGATCACCATAGTATCCTTCAGAAGGAACTATATCAAACTTTGCAAGTTGATCAATTAAGTCTTTACCCGAACCTTCAATTTCACGTTTTTGGTCAGTATCTTCAAGTCTAACATAGAAAACACCTTTACTTTGGGTAGCTAGTTTCCAACTGATTGTCGCTGCGAAAAGTGAACCGGTGTGTAAAAAACCGGTAGGACTAGGTGCGAATCTTGTTACGAACGCTCCTTCAGGTAAATCACGCTTAGGATATCTATTTTCTAAATCCTCAATTGTTTCTGTTATATTTGGAAAAATTAAATCTGCTAATTCTTTATATACATTTTTTACTGCCATAATACACTGCCTCTTATTAAAATATAATGGCGGAAGAAAAGGGATTTGAACCCTCGCACCGTGTTACCGATCTACTAGCTTTCCAAGCCAGCCCCTTCAACCACTTGGGTATTCTTCCACTTTTTAGTATTATACCATATTTGCTCGTAAAAATCAAACGAATAACAATTTATGAAACCGTGTTTATTATTATAATGCTTTTATTTAATTTCATAATATGATATAATTTTTATAAAAATGGAGGGAAATATGCATAAAGACATTAAAGAAATTATCATTTCAGAAAAAGACATTATTGAAAAATGCCAAGAACTCGGCAAAATACTTACTCATGATTATCAAGGCAAATGCCCTGTTTTAGTTGGGCTTCTTAAAGGTTGTGTTCCATTTCTTGCTGAATTAATGAAACACATGGAAATTGATCTTGAATATGATTTTATGGATGTTAGCAGTTATTTTGGTGGTACCTCAAGTAGTGGCCAAATTAAAATATTAAAAGACTTAGAAACAAACATTAATGGTCGTGATGTCATAATTGTTGAAGATATTGTTGATACTGGTTTTACGCTTCACAATGTAATTCCTATGCTTAAGAAAAGAAACCCAAAAAGTATTGAAATTGTCTCCCTACTTGATAAACCAGTTTCACGTACAGTAGATGACATAAACCCTAAATATGTTGGGTATACAATTCCTAAATTATTTGTGGTTGGCTATGGACTTGACTATAACGATTTATATCGTAACCTACCTTATATTGGTATTTTGAAGGAAGAGGTATACACTAAATGAAACCAACTATTATAGGAATCGCTGGTGGTACAGCATCTGGTAAAACCACTATCGCCAAAAAAATTTATGAACAAACTAAATCTTATGGTACTATTACCTTAATTAGAATGGATGATTACTATAAAACTTTCCCTAACATTCCAGTAGATGAACGAGGAAATAAAAATTTTGACCATCCCGATTCATATGATACACCACTTCTTGTTTCTGACCTAAAGAAGCTACAACAAGGATTACCAATTGAAAAACCAATTTATGATTTTGTAGTATCTAATCGCTCAAACAAAACTGAAACAATTTACCCAGGTGATGTTATTATTTTAGAGGGCATTATGACCTTTACAATTCCGGAAATTAGAGACTGTCTTGATATTAAGATATTTGTAGATACCCCTGATGATATTAGATTTATTAGACGTTTAGAACGTGACTTAGTTGATCGTAAACGTTCACTTGACTCAATCATCAACCAATATCTAAATTCTGTTCGCCCCATGCATCATGCTTTTGTCGAACCATCAAAAGTTTTTGCGGACTTAATAATCCCAGAAGGCGGACACAACATGATTGCACTTGACTTTATTGTGACAAAAATAAATAACTTATTAACACATCAAAAATAGCTTTGAATCACCTCAAAGCTATTTTTTTCTATTTAATTTTTTAAATTTACATCAAATGATACGTAACTACTACTTTCATTATTAACGAATAAGTAATCATAAACATAAGTTTCCACACTCTTAATTACAAGATCAAATGGTGCCGAACCATTATCAAGAATTACTTTATTGAAAAGGACTTCATCAAACGCATCGTTTAGTAACGCAGCTGCATAATCATGTAATTCATTTAAAATTTCAGCTGAAACAATGTACATACATGTATTAGTTGGAGTTCCAATAAGCTGAGTATAAATCGCATCAATCGTGCTTTCAGGAAGTTCATAGCCCAAAAGTTCTTTAGCATATCTACCCATTTGTTCTTTTCCACAGTCATTATAATGAACATATATTCTAGTAATGCTTGAACAAGGAGAGACTTTTTATTTTGTAGCGAGATTAACTCTAAATATAGTTTTTCCGCTGGGCTACTAAAGTTGGGACTAAAGAAATAGGCTTTATATTCAACATAAGTAGCCCATCCTTCTATAACCACCACATCTTATTACTTGTCTAATTTTATTGATGTCAAAGCTTTTAGAGTACACTGTTTGATAAAGATGACCCGGATAGCCTTCATGAGCGAGTGTTGTAAATAAATAATTATAATTGTCCTCATAAAGAGGGTTAATATAGATTGATTCATTTTTAGTTTCATCAAGCGGTGAAAGTAAATACGCGGCTGGACTAAAGTTATCCTTTAAAGCATCAGGCACTCTCTTTAAACTTATAGATGGTTGCTCTGTTAATTTAGGAACTAGGGTTTTCGCATATTCTTTAAAATCATCAAATAAATTTTCTAATGCTGTGTTAGAAAAATTCTTACATTTTCGTTTGACATTTTATAAAATTTAGTTTTTTCACTTATACTTAAGGTGTTAATTTTAGTATATGATACATTAAGTTCATTCTCTAGTTTTTCTTTCCTTATTACATAAGGAAGACTTACCTAAATAACTTCCTACTTTAGTTCGCGTGTTATTTTCATATCTTACTTCAATGTTATTAGGCAAATTCATTTCAAGCGTTAAACTATGAGGGGAACCATCATAAGTAAATGAGTTTACTTCAAACATATATCCAGGATTTTTAATTTCAAGTACAGCCTTTGATTAAAATATTTCTTTTTTAGTTTTATCATTAAATACTGTGACCCCAACTTCATGTTTACCAATTTCGGAATGTTCATTGTTAGTATATGTAATACTATACCCATCACTTAAATCGCCTTTTAAAGCTAATGAGTGAACTTTTCCCTCATAGGCATAACTTGCATTTTCAAATATAAAATCTTTATTGATATTTTCATCATCTTTCTTACAACCAGTTATGAATAATACCAAAAATAAACAAAAACAAATTATGCTTTTTTTAATTTTTATTTCTTTTCTTGCTTTCTAAATATTCTCTAAACCATTTAACTGTCTTTTTGACCGTTTTCTCAAATGGGGTAATTGATATACCAAGTTCTTTTATGGCTTTAGAATTGTCATAATTATGATTTTCTAATAATGTTTCAAACGTAAACTTAGAAAGGTATGGTACAAATGGAATTGATGCTTCCGCAATAATAAGTGGTATCTTCCATACTTTTTTGTTTTTTCCAACTACTTTATTAATTGTATCATACATTTCAAATACTGTTACATTATTGCCAGATAAAATGTAACTACTTGAAGTTTCACTATCAACAATTTTTACCATTGCGTAAACTACATCATCAACGTCAATAAAATTATAACCACCTTTAACCCCAAATTCCATTTTATTGTTAATAACATCACATATAACTTTACCAACATACGATGGTTTATAATCATTAACACCAAATACAGCGGATGGATATACAATTGAAATTTTAGTGGAAACGTCCTCTTTCATTTTTTCCATCACATAGGCTGTAGCTTTAGCTTTGGAGCGAGGATAATTCCATTTAAATTTATCAATTTCCATTACTTCTGGTTCTACGATTTTGTCATAATTGTTTTCTTTATAAATAGCATCAACGCTACTACAATATAAAAAATGCTTTGCTTTATTTTTGATACATACATTCGTGATTGTGATGGTACCTAAATAATTAATTTTATTAGTTTCTTCTGCTAATTTATTTTTGATATCAATAATTCCGGCTAAGTGGATTACTTTATCGCCTTCATGAATATTTTGAGTTAAAAATTCTTCATCAAAAATATCACCAATTACATACTCAACATTTAAGTTTTCAACTGCTTCACTTTTTCTTCTAAGTAATAGTCTTACATTTTCGTTTTTGGAAACTAAATATCTTGCTAAATTATTTCCTATGTGACCTGTGCCACCTGTTATTACATATGCCATTATTCTTCTCCCTCTTTCCTTTTTTCATCTAGTAAATAATGTATGTGAGCCCCACCCCAAATAATCATTGATCCTAGACATAAACCTACAATATAGGCAAATACACTTATATACCAATTAGTGGCGTTCCAAATTATTGAGTAAAATTGAATATTACATTCATAGTATGGGCTAATAAATAGCATATTGAAATGAGCATTTAAATGATATTTTTCTTTAAAGATTTCAAAAACATAATTAAATGTGACCGCCATAAATACAACTATTAAAAAAATAACTACTCCCGGTAATAATTCTTTTAAGTTTTTACCAAAACGCATTACGTGTATTAGGTAACAACCAAGGACAACCATACTACTATGCCAAATAAATGATTGAAAAGTAATTGTTATTTCTTCAACAATAACTGAACTTGGAAAAATCAAAACGGATAAACCACCTAACGTACAAAATGATGAAAGATACACATAAAAAGCCTTTTTAACTTTTCCTTTTGTAAATGGGGCTATCAAACACACATATAAGGGAGTTGAACAAAGTTGAAAAGGAAAAATAGACCAATCATAGCCTGTGCGTCCCGAAAAAACATTATAAAAAAGTTGTTTATATAATTCTAAGATAAAAAAGCAAATTCCAAAATAAAAAACATTTTTATCTATTGATTTTTCATCAAAATGCTTACAATTTTTTATTACCAAACAAACGACAAAAACAGTTAACAATATTACAATTAGTTGAAAAATAACATTGTTTTTAAAGAAGTCGGTTTTAAATGAAAAAATATTATCTAACTGCATTTTATTTTCCTTCTTTCTTTTATGTTATTATAACATTTTTCACTTAATAATTCAATTTTTATACATAATGAGAAAAAAGAAAGTTTGATTAACAAACTTTCTAATTCATCTAGTTAATTTTTTCCCATTTAGCATATAGTAGTATTTTACCATATGTTCCGGCAGTTACTTCACTAATTTCTTTTGTACATTTTTGATCTAAATACCAACCAAGGAATTTATAACCTTGACATGTTGCATTTTCTAATACAAAACTATCTTCAATTGTGTAAGTAACTTTAGTAGTTGGAAGTACTAGACCTTCAACATCAATTTTTTCCGTTACTGTTTTGTTAGGAATTGTATCAAACGCTACAATCTTTGTTCCTTTTTGCCATTGATGGAATCTAAAGAAAATTTGAACACGGCCATTACTTGCTTGTTTATATTGTTTACTATAACTAGTATATGCAGTATTCATAACATTTAAGAAATAAGCATTTAAAGCTTTATATTTAGTACGATATGGTTCGGTATTTAAGAAATATCCATTATCTTCTTCCATAACGTAATCTATACTATTTGTTCCTTCAATTGGTTTATAAACGAGTGCTCCAATGGTACGTTCAACATTGTAAACATTTAATGCCCGCATTTCTTCAACTGTTTTAAAAGTTGCGGTACCATACTCAGTATTATTCATTTTAACGGTGTACGTTGTACCATCAAACGTGATACCTGAAATTTTACCAACATTGCTTACAATCCAGTTAAACCAATCAGTATAGAATTCACTAACAAAGGCTTCTTTATCTACCCATGCTTCTTCTTTTACTATTACAAAATTAGGATCATAAACAATTTCAAATTCAATAAGTTCATATTGAGCAGTGACAACTAAATTACTTGTAATATTACTGAAGTCATTATCCCAGCCAATAAACTTGTAACCATTACGGTCGGTATTTACTGGAGCGATAGCTTTTTTACCTTCTTTAACCACTGTTTCTTTTAATATTACACCATCTGGAGTTTGGAATGTAACTTTATATTCAGGTTTATCATCATCTTCATGAACTGGTAATTTAACATCTTTTTCGGTTAAAACATCACAAGTAACATAGTCAACGCCTTTATCAATCCAAGATTGAAGAGTTGCGGCATTGCTATATTGACTGAAAGTATAACAAGCTACTTTAAGTCCTGCTTCATGATAACGTTCAATCCATTCAATTGATGCATTATAACCAATATTAAAACTTACATCGAAATTCCAAGTAACACAACGTTCAAATATTGTTTCACTTTCACATGAGTTAACTAAATATTGACATGGAATATATTTATAGCCATTATTTCTAACCCATTCTAAACATTTGTATTGTGAACCTAAGAAAATTACTTTGTCAAGCATACCTTTATCTTTGATTATTTGCATTAATACTGGCATTCTTGATTGATCGCTATTAGTAATACCTGCTGAAGATTTTAATTCAACTACGGCATACACGTTATATTCTTTACATATTTCTAAATATCTTTCAAATGTACAAATGGTTGAACTATAAGTAATACCACCACGCGTTTGAGTCTTAACCACATCTTTTAAGTCTGCATAGTTGGTAGACGCAAGATCTACTCCAGCAAAGTCATTGTCATGACAAACAACAAAGACTCCATCTTTAGTTTGCTTAACATCACATTCAAGGGCTTTATAACCTTTTACTTTCGCTCCATTAATGAATGCTTCTTCAGTATTCATAATGCCAAGATAACTACCGGCATGACCAATAAAAATTAATTCACTACGTTCAATTACTTTAACTGTTCTATCTAGTGTTACTTTATTTCCTTTAGAGTTCATTACTTCATATATAATTGTATAAATACCTGGAGTTTCAGAATCTAATTTATCATCTTTAACGATAATACTAGTTGTAATGTCGCCATCAACTTTATCATAAGCTTTAACACCAGCTAACAAATCATATTCTTCAGATGCGTTAATTACAAGAATTTCCTTTACATCAAATGGGAAGTAAATTACCGGAGCGTCTTCTGGTAAAGTTGGAAAGACTGATAGGGTAAATTCAACTCTTACATGATTTACATATTCAGAATAAATTGTAATAGTTGTTGTACCATATCCTTTAGTCTTGATTACACCATTTTCAATAACCGCAACTTTAGGTTCTGAACTTAACATTACAAGTTGAGGATGAGTAATATTATTTGGTGACATTACTATTTCAAGATTAAAGGTTACACCTTTATCAAGGGTTGTAGGTTGATTTTTGATTTCAATTGAACTTGGGAAAATTGGATTTGACCATTTCGCAACAAGTGTTACGTCACATGCCATATCACTAGTAATCTTCGTAATCTTTTCATCACCCATATACCAACCTAAAAATTCACGGCCATCAGCAAGAGATAATTCAAGTAATACTACTTCTTCACCAGGCTTATATGTGCGAACAGGTTCTACTTCAACATCATATGCTGAAGCTAAAGTTTGCTTCATCTCATCACTAAATCTAGTCGCATGATCACAAACTTCACAAAGCCTTAAAATACCAACATAAGTTGAACCCCAAAAATCTTGAGCTGGGTTAATTTTATTAACACATTCATCTAAAGCATTAAAGAAACCAATCCATTTATCATGGTATCTTACATCATTAATAAAGCAAGTTGGCTCAGTTTTTATTTCTTTAACATTAGCCATATAAAGTTTAGCTCTATCATCATACCATTTACCTGATGCATATTTGCCATCACTACCTTTAATAAAGCTTGCTAAATCAGTAGTACTTCCTAAAAATTCATAAAAATCAGTTAACATTGCGTCTATTACTTCACTAACATTTGTTAAATGTGTAATTGGCCATTTACCTTCTTCATAAACGTAATTAATGTCATAGTAATTAACTTTAAAGATTGCGGTGAAAACTAAGTTTTCTTCTACCATTTCACTTGGTATTTCTTTATTCCACCCCATAAAAGTCATTTTATCGGTTGAAGTAACCTCAGGTGCGATAATTTTTTCACCTTTTTTGTATTCTCTTATAATGTCTTCTTCACCTTCTACTTTAAAGGTTACGGTATACACTTTTTCTTCTATTTTCTTGAAGACTGCGGTAAAAACTAAGTTTTCTTCCGCCATTTCACTTGGAATTTCTTTATCCCAACCAACAAACTCATAACCTTCTTGTGGAGTTACACTAGGTGCGATTATCTTTTCACCTTTTTTGTAATTTCTTATAATGTCTTCTTCACCTTCTACTTTAAAGGTTACGGTATACACTTTTTCTTCTATTTTCTTGAAGACTGCGGTAAAAACTAAGTTTTCTTCCGCCATTTCACTTGGAATTTCTTTATCCCAACCAACAAACTCATAACCTTCTTGTGGAGTTACACTAGGTGCGATTATCTTTTCACCTTTTTTATATTCTCTTATAATGTCTTCTTCACCTTCTACTTTAAAGGTTACGGTAAATAATTCTAATTTTTTAAATAATGGTTTTACAGTAATTGAGTATTTTTCAATTAGCGTATCTACACCAATTAAAGTTTCACCATCAACTGACCAACCAATAAATTCATAGCCTTCTTTTTCACAAGTAACATTTTCTAAAACATAAGCTAATGAATCATTGACTTTAGCATTTCTCATTTCACCAACAACTTTTTCATCTTTTGCTAGTTCAAATTCAATTTTAACTTTAGCATCTACACAGCTATATAGACTTATAAATAATACTAGCAATAAACTTAATACTAACTTTTTCTTCATTGTCTCTTTCCCTTTCTATATAATAATATAATATTAACTGATTTATCTTTTTTTATCAAGTTATTTACACTATTATTTGAAAACGTTTACAATTAATATTCAAAATAAAACTAGGCACAAACCTAGTCTTTATGATGGCGATATTTTAAACTTTTATATTTACTTCTGGCTTTATCAATGTCAGCTTGAACAAGCTTTGTTGCCTCATCCGCAAGTTCTTGTGTTGATTTATCTTTAAAGTCTTCGGGATAAATTACATCAACAACATTAAAGTAAATAAAGGTTGGAATAAATGGAGCTGTCATCATTTTTTTAAATGTTCCATCTAAAGCAAGAAGGACAGCAGGAACATTTGCTTTTTGAACTACCTTAAAAGAACCAGCCTTATAATGATTAAGTCTTGAAGTTTTAGCTCTTGTACCTTCAGGAAAGATTAAGAAATTTACCCCTTCTTTTACTTCACCAATAATCTTTATAATTGATTTTAAAGCTTCACGGTCATCTTCTCTTTCAATTGAAACTCCACCTAAGGCTTTAGCCATACCTGATGCGAGCGGATATGTTTCAATTACTTTTTTATACATTGTCGCATGAGGCCATTTATGAAGAATGGTATATAAAATAAACATATCTAAATAGCTTTCATGATTACAGTAAAATACCACAGGTCCTACCTTTGGTAGTTTTTCAAGACCATTTACCTTTACTTTAACGCCTAGCCAAAAACATGAGAATCTCGCTACATCAATCATAAAAAACCATCTTTTTTTATCTTTAGGATTATAAGTTTTCGCAAACTTTTTACCTAGAGTTAGTAATAAAATCATTACTAATACACAAAATAACGCAACTACTACGATTAATGTAGCTAAAGATAACAAAATAATAAAATACCATGGAACTGCATTAACGATACAAATCACAATACAAGCAGTGACCAGACCAAATGCACAAATTAATGATAAAGGAAAAATCATTTTTTTATCCTTTCATATACTTCAAATTTAAGGTCTTTTTCTTTTGTGGTTCCAAGTAATTTAAATTCATCATAGTTTACTTCGGGAAAATAAACATCACCTTCATGAGTTCCAGGAATTCTTGTAATATATAAGCGATCAACGAGAGGTAGTAACTCTGTATAAACCATTTTACCACCTATAACATATAATTCACTTGTCTTATACGCTTCTATTAATTCATCTAAATTAGTGACAACAATTCCACCTTCTGGTAAACTTTCTTCTTCCGTTAATACATAACTAACTCTATTTGGTAGTATCTTACCATTACGATCAATTATTGAACGATACGTATTATATCCCATAAGAACAGCTTTATAGTTTGTTACCTTTTTAAAATATTTTAAATCTTCGGGATAATACCATGGCAAGGCATTACCATTTCCTATTAAGTTATTTTCGTCAACCGCAACGATTATCGCAAGCATTTTATACTGCCACCTTTCCTTTAATAGCTGGATATGGATTATAACCAGTTAATTCAAAATCTTCATATTTAAAGTCTTCTAGTTTTTCAACTTTTCTTAAGATATTCATCTTTGGAAGTGCTCTTGGAGTTCTTAAAAGTTGAATATTAATTTGTTCAAGATGATTAGAGTAAATATGAGCATCACCAATCGTATGAACAAAATCACCAAGACCAAGTCCCGTTACATGAGCTACCATCATTGTTAATAATGCATATGATGCAATATTAAAAGGTACCCCTAAAAATAAATCAGCAGAACGTTGGTATAACTGACATGATAGTTTACCATCACTTACATAAAACTGAAATAGAGAGTGACATGGTGGTAGCGCCATTTGATCGATGACAAGGGGATTCCACGCACAAACAATTAATCTTCTTGAACTTGGATTTTGTTTAATTTCATCAATAACTTTTTGAAGTTGGTCAACATGATATTCACCAATCCCAAATGCACGCCACTGAGCCCCATATACTGGTCCTAAATCACCATAAAGTTTTGCGAAAAGATCATCATTTTTAATTTTTTCAACAAACTCATCCATGGTTTCGCCTTGATAATCACTTGATTTTTTATAAGCTTCATAGGGCCATTCATTCCATATTCTAACACCATTTTTAACTAAATATTGAATATTGGTATCACCCTTAATAAACCATAATAATTCATGAATAATAGCTTTAAGATATACTTTTTTAGTTGTAAGGAGAGGAAATCCTTCCGATAAAGGAAAACGCATTTGTGCCCCAAATAAAGAATAAGTACCAGTACCAGTTCTATCTTCTTTAAAATGGCCTTCAGTTAATACTTTTTGACATAATTCTAAATATTGTTTCATAATCTCCTCCTCATAATCCAATGAGTATTATATCACGATTCGACAAAAAAAACAAATCAAAAAGACCACTAAAATAGTGATCAATCTTTTTCCTCAACAACATCTTGATAAAAAGAACTATTTTCTTTAAACTTTTTAGCGGTTGTAATGAAACTAACTCTTTCTACTACTAAATGTAACATTGAAATTTTTTTAACATGTTGTTCCTTTTCACAGTTAAACACCACATCTTCAGTCTTACTTACAAGTCTACCCCTAACACCAATAACATCACCTTTACGACAATACTCACAAGTGTTTTGGGCAATTCCCTCCCATAATGAGCATCTAATAAAATCTGACTCATAAGTTCCTTCCATTGATTTAAAAGGTCTTGTAACTCTCAAAACAATAAAAGCTCCTTTTAAACCATTTTCAAATTCTTTAAGTACAGGTTCTTCTGTTATAACCCCTACTAATGTAACAATATTAATCATTGCACTTCCTCCCTTCACTAAAGATTATACTTATATTTTTTTAAAAGGCAAAACGCCCATCACTAAGTTATTTTAACTTTCCTAGTTATACAAACAAAAAAGATAAGTTATAAACATTATTTTAGTTTAATCCCCATGCTTAAATTTACTTTTTAACAAACTATTAAAAATAGGAAGTATTTTACTTATTTTTTTGGAAAAACTAAACAAAAGGAGATTATTATGAAACTAAGTGTTAAAGTTATACTCATTACCTTTATTAATACAATGTTTTTAAATTGTATTATTACTTCAAATGTTTTAATGCATTTATTTCCTAGAAATGCTTATATCATATCATTTTTACTTGGAATTTTTGTAACATTATTGTATTTAATCATTCCTACCAAAAACACAAACTTTCAAACTAAAGTTTTAAATAGTAAATTTACAAGAATTATCTTAATTTTCTATATTATAATTTCAACTGTTTTAATTACCCTTTCATCGATAAAGATTTTATCCGATTACTTTTTCTTTCTTACTCCTACTTTTTTAATTATTGCTATTTTATTATTTTTTGTGGCTTTAGCAGGTTCAGTTAACATTCGTTCAATAATGAATATTATGCTTATCTTATTTGTTATTTTACTAATCACTAGCCAAACTCATTTTTTAAATACCAACATAAGAGATTTCAGATTATTACTTCCCCTTTCTTTTTATTTCAAAAAGCCATATTTAGCTTTAGTTCTTTTATTTCCTTTTCTTGATAATCTTTTATTTTTTACCATCCCAAATGTTACAAGTAATCCCCCATCTAAATGGAACTTTGTGATTGGTAGTTTAATTGGATCAATGCTTTCTACTTGGTTTATTATGGATAATTATTTATTCTTAGATTATCGCTTTTTTGATAATATGCTTTTTCCCTCTCTTTTTAGATACCGTTTATACACTGGTCCTAAATACTTTGAACATTTAGATATTTTTCTTTGTATTTACATTTGTTCTTACATCTTTATTAAATTAACCCTTAACCTAGAAATTTTAAGACAACTTTTTAAAAAGCAAAATACCTTTATCTATAGACTTGGAACATGTCTTTTTTTAGGAGCCATAATTACTTTTCTTTTCTATAATTATGTCTTAAATCATTCATTTATAATTATTACATCTTTAATTTCAACCATTTTAATTCTTATTTTCTACTTTACAATATGGAGGTATGCGAAAAATGATGGATAATTTAACTTTAACTGATATTTTAGATACCTTAAGTACAAATGAAGCAGATATGATGAAAGTTAGTGTTAAACATCAAAATTTAGACATTAAAATTTACTACTATCAAAGTACTGTAAGTCCAAAACACCTAAATGACTATTACTTAAATAAAATTACTAAAGAAAACTTTAAAAGCCTAAATGAGGCCATTCCAGGAGTTTTTTACCGCGTTTTAGTGTTTAGTTTAAATGAAATCAGTTATCTTTTATCAAATGGTAATTTAATAATGGTTGTTAATGATGAATATCCGTATTATTTAAATCTTTCCACAATTCCTGTAAGATCAACTGAAAAAAGTGAATTAGACCCAAATAATCTACTTGATAGTCATGATGGTTTTGTTGAAAACATTAATCATAGCCTTGCGTTAATTAGAAAAAGAATTAAATCCCCTGATTTAATTGTTGATAAATATAAATTAGGAAGTACCTCCCAAACTGATGTTTATTTCATCTATTTAGAAAAAACTAAAAAACAACCTTTTATTAAAGAAATAGAAGGTCGCCTTAATGCTTTTAAAGAAGAATCATTAACTAATATTAATGATTTAAATATTATCTTTAATGATTCCTTATTACTACCAACGGTATTTAATACTGGTTCACCAGACTATGCGGTTGGAGCAATACTAGAAGGTAAAGCTATCCTTTTAATGGATAATAGTCCAGTTGTTGCGGTACTACCTACAACCCTTAGTACATTTACAACTATTAAAAATGAATCTAACGAACCTAAGTACTACACTTTTTTTGCTAGACTATTCACTATTTTCTTTTTCTTTATATCAATCTTTTTTCTAGGCTTAGTTATTGCGCTTACAAACTTTAATCCTACATTCTTTTCAACCCTTTTTATGTCAAGCATGCAAATAACCGAACGTGGCACTACCTTTCCAATATTTATTGAATGTTTAATTGTTCTATTTTTATTTGAAACATTTAGACTAATATCTAGTAGAGCCCCAAACAATTATGTACAAAACATAATAATTATTTTTAGTGGACTTTTTATTGGTCAAAATGCTATTTCAAGTGGACTCGTTGGTTCAACTCTTCTTCTTATTGCCTCACTTTCCTACGTTTCCTCTTTCGCAATAACAAATAACCAACACCTAATTACCTCTTTTGATATTTTTAGATTATATAATCTAATTCTATCATATACATTTGGAATACTAGGCTTTACAATAGGATTAATCACAACCTTACTTTACATAAGTTCCCAAAAATCAGTTGGAGTACCATTCTTCCTACCATTTAGTCCATTAAGGCCTAATAAACTAAAAGGATTCTTCTTCCCTAAACATGGTGATAAAAATGAATAAAAAACTATTAATTTTTACAGTTATTGTTTTAATCTTTTTTTCAATCAAAGTCTTATATCAAAGAAATGATTATACTGAAGTAACTGAAAGTGCTTATGTATCTAGTATGGGACTAGAATACAATAATTCAAATAATGAATACACCGTTTACATGTACATTCTAAATAACTACAACCTAAGTCTTAGTGAATATGGACAAACCCTACCAAATGATATTGGCTACATTTGTGTTGGTAAAGGTAAAACCATATCTGAAGGTATCGCCATGATAAACAAACAATCAAGTATAAGACTACAATATAGTCATATTAGAACCGTTATCCTAAAAAACAACTTCTTCAATAAAAACAATCTACTAGCCCTATGTACCATTGTAAGACAATCCCCTGACTTTTTTCCAACCTTTCAAGTTTACACCACTAGTAATGATTTAATGGATATCTACAATGTTAAAAACTTTTCAGGTACTAGTGCTTACTACACCATCTTAATTAATAACGCAACCCTCACCAAACCATCAAAAGTAGTCTTTTCAAATCTTATCAATAACATCTATTTAGACACTTATACTACCGAAATACCCATTCTCAAAGTTTCAAATGATGTATTTTTTGAGCAAGAAAAAGAACTACCATCCATAGATGTAGATGGTTATAGCTATATTACTGATGATTATAGATTATCATCATTTAGTTTTGACAACTACCATGCCCTATACGCTTTAAACAACCTTTCCAGAAATGTTATCATCTTTAAAGACTTTGACTACCTAATTCATGAATACTACATCAAAAAATACTACAAAAAAAATACCCTAACCATTAAAATAACGATTAAAGGTACCTTTATTTATAATCCAAAAAATCTAACCGATAATGAACTTTACGCATCACTCAAAAAACAAATGACCGAAAACCTTCAAAACCTAAAACAATCTATGGATTCATATCTTATAGATGTCTACAACATTGATTACCTATCCAATAAAAAACATTCATATTTAGATACAACCATAAATGTAGATGTTACCATAATGTAATAAACCCCACCCTATAAAGAGTGGGGATTTTCTTTCTGGTTCTATATAATTCGTTGGGGTTTTTAAAAATCCTATAGAATTTATTGGGGTG
>UQAI01000032.1 GCA_900538885.1 uncultured Mollicutes bacterium | reverse complement strand
AATATTATTGTTAATTTTATCTTGAATAGTTTTGTTTCGTTTAGTTCTAGTAGCCCTATTACATTTGGGTGATAGTTTAGAATCACCAGATAATAATTTATATAAAAAAGTATAAGAAACAACTATGTTATAATTGAAATGGTAAAATAAATGTAGACGCAAAAAAAGTGTCTACATTTTTTGTTATGATATAATAGGGTAAAGGAGATGATATTATGGGAAGAACGAAAGGCGGCAAAAACAGAGAATGGTCAAAAGATCAAAAATACGAAATTATTAAATTCATTATTGATGGTGAAAAAAGCATACATGATTTAGGACGTGAGTTTGGCATCAGTAATGGAATGATTTGTAATTGGTTAAAGCGTTATAATGAAAAGGGTATAGAAGGTTTAGAAAATAAACGTAAACCTGGCAATCCATTAGCTAAATATTCACATAGAAAAAAATTAACACCTATTGAACAACTTGAATATGAAAATATGTTACTTCGAATCGAGAATGAACGATTAAAAAAAGGATACACCGAGGAGGATGTTCTTTTAGCCCTAGAGAAATTATCAGAAAAGAATACGAAATAGTAGAGACTCTTTCTCGGGAGTTTAATATTAAATCACTTTGTATAGTAATGAATGTTTCAAGAAGCGGATACTATAAATGGCTAAACCGTAAAGGAATAATTAATAACTATCAAAAAAACAGAATAGCACTAGCAGAAGAAATAAAGAATATCCATAAGCATCATTCAACTTATGGATATAGATCTATAGCACAAAATATTAGAAATAAAACTGGATGGATATTTAGTAATAATTTATGTCATAAAGTATGTAAAAGTTTAAATATACGTTCAAAAGCACGTAAAACATACATCCCAAGAGGTGAAGAAAGTATAACTTATCAAAATATAGTAAAAGGCAATTTTAACTCAACTAGGCCTTTTGAAGTAGTTGTTTCTGATACAACTATGATTCATTGTAGAGGTAAAAGTTATGATTGGACTTATTATATTGATGTTTATAATAATGAAATAATAAGTTCTGATATACAATTGTCAAAATGTGGTAATGGTATAAACAATCATTTTAATGCATGTAAACAATTTTTAGAAGAAAAAATAAAAAGAGGATATAAAGACCTTGAGACTATCTTCCACACAGATCAAGGTACTATATATTCCTCAAAAGCTTTCAATAAGATATACGAGAATTATACCATAAAAAGATCAATGAGTCGAGCAGGAACACCTACAGATAATCCTGTTATTGAATCTTTAAATGGATGGATTAAAAATGAATTATATAAAGATTTTAGAATATATTTTTCAGAAGATATTAATACAGCTATAAATGCCTATATTAAATATTTTAACAAACAAAGATTAGCTTATTCGTTAAAATATAAAACCCCCGTTCAGTATAGAACTGAACAGGGATTTACATAATACTTTTTTTGTGTCTACTTTTTCTTGACTATTTCAGTTATAATCGCGTTTTAATATGTCTAAAAAATGATTGAAATTGACATCATCTTTAGGAGAAATAAGATTATAAATATCAATAATTTGTTCTTTCATTTCACTAGATATAGTGGTAACAGGTTTTCTATTACTATTACCATGTACAAAAAAAGCTTTACCTTCCGCTTCATATCCATGAACGTAATTATAAGCAGTTTTCAAACTACAACCTAGTTTACCTGCTAAATGTTTAAAATTTTTAAGTTTATGATCTACAAAATCTTTTACGTATCTAACTATTTGTTCTAAATCCATTTTTAAATTTACCTTTCTCATATTTAACACCATCCTTTGGTGTTATTATAACATTAGCTAACATAGTTTGTAAATATCATATGTTAATTTCTTTGAATATATCATATGTTAATCAGAAAAAAGCAAATAAAAAAATGCAATTAGTTGAAAAAATCCATAAATTATAGTAATATACAACTAATGGATTAGTTTTGCAATTGATCATTAATTTCTTTTGATAAAAGCATTTCAACAATAACTAATTGACTACATCATATTAATGTAAGCTTGAAGTTATACAATGATTTTGTTGTATAACTTCATATAGAGCCACTACAAATGAAAAATCAACACAGTAAAGAAAAGGAGAATTCAGTATGGATAAATTATTTAAATATATATTGGAAAATTATATTGATGGGAGTAATAAAGTAGATTCATCCACAAAATTATATGAAGTATTAGTTAAAACACTTCCAACCAAAATAGAAAGTATTTTAAGTAGAAGCGATATTATAGTTAAAGGATCAATGGGAAATGGAAATAAAGCACAGTATCCATGGATTGCTATAATGAATAAAAGTATTACCGAGTCGACACAACATGGATTATATATAGTGTATCTATTTAAAAGAGATATGACTGGCTTTTATTTATCACTGAATCAAGGAATTACGTTTTTTAGTCAAGAGTATGGACAAAACAAATACAATAATGCTGTACTAGTAGCAAATTATTTTAAATCTCAGATCATTGATTCAACGTTTTCCAAAAAAGATATTGACATAACGTGTGGAGATAATACAAAGTCATTGGGTTATGGTTACCAAAAAACTAATATTACATCTGTATATTATCCAAAAGACAAATTGAATGCAAGAATGTTAGAAAGAGATTTATTTAATTTATATGAAGTGTATGATGAAATACTACAACATATGAGTACTAGTTCATATGAAAAAATAATTAAAGATGTATTAGCATGTGAAAGTTCAGCAGCTGTTGATGTAGATACAGCAATACATGATATGAAAAAAGCAATAGACCAATATAATGATTTACCGGTTGGTTTGTACAGGATTCTTACAGAAGTGGTCCCAAACAACATTCCATCAAAGAAGTACGAAAGAATAACAAAACCTTTGACTACTAAAATAGATTATATAGACAAGGCCAAAAAAGATGCTGAAATTGGTCTTCTTGGTGAAGAATTAGTAATAAGCCATGAAAAACAAAGATTATGTGATCTAGGATTAAATGAATATGCTGATAAAATCAAGTGGATATCTAGAGAAGCAGATGTATACGGATATGATATAGAATCATTTGACTTAGATGAAAATGGAACAGTACATGAGATAAAAATAGAAGTTAAGACTACCTCGTCAAGGGCAGATACTGAATTTTTTGTCACAAAAAATGAACTTGAAAAGTCAAAAGAATATAAAAAGAATTATTTCATCTATAGGGTTTATGATGTGAAATCATTGACACCAAAGTTTTATAGAGCACCAGGATGCATATCAGATAACTTTATATTAGACCCTGTTACATATATGGCTAGATATAAATATAGTTGAAACTAATGTATTAAGTGATTATGCATTTGTTTGTAGTGTAATAATAGCAGAAAATATATTTTATACGTTGTTTATGTTGTAAATTCAAAAAAGTGAAAAGTAGAGATGGTGTAACATTACCTTTTACATATTTTGGCACAGGTAAATTTACCAATATGCGTGAAACAAAAAATAATGAATTTGACACATTAACGTTTGATATTATTTTGGATCATGAAGTAGAAGAAGAATATTTCTTAGACTTTGAAGTGCCAAGTGAGGAGACTAACAATGAATAAAAAGCATTATGAAGTTGTTGCTGCGGTAATTGAAAAAGATGGTTTAATATTTTGTTCAAAAAGAGGACCAAAAGGAGAGTGTGCCTATAAATGGGAATTTCCTGGTGGCAAAATAGAACCAGGTGAAACTAAAGAAGAAGCATTAAAAAGAGAGATAAAAGAAGAACTAGATGGGGAAGTTGTAGTTGAAAAATACATTACAACTGTAAATCATGAGTATAATACTTTTTCTATTACAATGCATGTGTATAAGTGCTCATTGTTAGATCACCTAGTATTAAAAGAACATATAGATTATAAATGGGTTAAAAAAGAAGAATTAATGAATATTGATTTTGCAGAAGCAGATAAAAAGATATTAGTATTTTTAATTAATAGTCTATAAATTAAAATGATAAGTCATACTTGGTAAGTAGCTTATCATTTTAGTATGTAAATAGAATATTTAAAGTGTGCATAATAATATAAATACATTAATTTATAACTAAATATAGATTAGAGTATTATTTGATATAATAAAGATGAAGTAATTATGTAAATCATTATAAGTTTTCAACATATTAAATAATCAAATATTTTCGTAATTTATTGATAATTTTAGTTAATTGTAGTATAATGACGATACGATTAGTGATACGTTAAACAGATGAATTTGTTAAACGTAGAAAATAATAAAGGAAGGTGATATAGTGTATTTTAGAAAATATCAAAGTCCATGTGGTATCATTATTATGAAAAGTGATGGAACAAATTTAACAGGATTATGTTTTGAAAAGAGTAATGATGAACTAAAACATAAGGAAAAAATCGTCGAACAAGATTTACAAATCTTTGATGATACTACCAAATGGTTAGATATATACTTTAGTGGTAAAGACCCAGAATTTACGCCAAAATACAAGATTAATGACTTAACACCTTTCCGTGAAGAAGTTATAAATGTCATGAAAAATATCCCTTATGGTAAAATAGTAACATATAACGATATATCTAAAATAATCGCTAAAAATAGAAATATTAAAAAAATGTCAAGCCAAGCTGTTGGTGGAGCCGTAGGTTGGAATCCCATCTGCATAATTATTCCGTGTCACCGGGTAATGGGACAAAACAGTAACATTACTGGTTATGGTGGTGGAATTGATAATAAGGTGTGGTTACTTAACCATGAAGGGCAAGACACTTCAAAATATAAATATCCTAAAAATTATAGAAAGGAAAACTAAAATGGAAAATATAATTGAGATAAGCCATTTACATAAAGAATTTAAGGAAGTAGTAGCTGTAAAAGATTTATCATTTAAAGTAAAAAAAGGAGAACTATTTGCCTTTTTAGGGGTAAATGGAGCTGGCAAAAGTACTACAATTTCCATTATGTGTGGAGTACTCGCAAAAGATGATGGCACAGTTATTATTAATGGTAAAAACATTGATACAAATATGAGTGAGATATGCAAGGATCTTGGTGTTGTTTTTCAAAATTCAGTTTTAGATGGGGCATTAAATGTTATGGAAAACTTAATGACAAGAGCAAGCCTTTATAATATTACAGGTAAAAAAGCCAAAGAAAGAATCTACAAACTTGCTGAAATGCTAAATTTCAAAGACATATTAAATAGAACCGTATCTAAACTATCTGGGGGACAGCGCCGTAGAATTGATGTAGCCCGTGCTTTAATTCATGAACCTAAAATTTTAATCTTAGATGAACCAACAACCGGACTAGATCCACAAACTAGAAAACTTCTATGGGAAACTATTGATAATTTACGTAGACAAGAAAAAATGACAGTATTTTTAACTACTCACTATATGGAAGAAGCCGTTGATGCAGATTATGTTGTAATCCTTGATAGTGGTGAAATTGTAGCTGAAGGAACTCCATTAGAACTAAAAAATAAATATACTGGTGACTTTGTTACTATTTATAATGTAAGTGAAGAAGAAATCAAAAAACTTGGTAAACCATATGAAGCATTAAGAGATGCATTTAGAGTATCGGTAAAAGATACAGTAGAAGCAAGAGAACTAGTAATTAATAACCCTTCATTATTTACAGACTTTGAAATTACTAAAGGCAAAATGGATGATGTTTTTCTTTCGGTAACTGGTAAAAAACTTGTAGGAGGTAATTAAGATGGGAACATTTCTCGCATTAACAAAAAGAAACATAAAAATGTTTTTTAAAGATAAAGGTATGCTATTTACCTCACTTATTACCCCAATAATCCTTTTAGTCCTTTATGCGACTTTTCTTGCAAATGTTTACCGTGATTCATTTGAAAAATGTTTCCCAGAAGGATTTACTTTTCCTAATATGAACAAAGTAATAAATGGAGCTGTAAGTGGACAACTTACCTCCTCACTTCTTGCGGTATGCTGTGTAACCGTTGCTTTTTGTTCTAATACTCTAATGGCAAATGATAAAGTAACAGGTGTCTTAAAAGATTTAACAATTACCCCTTTAAAGCGACATACGCTAGCTGTATCATATTACTTTGGAACTCTTGTAACAACCCTAATGGTGAATGCAATAGCCTTAGTTGCTTGTTTCATTTACACTGCCATTAATGGATGGTTTATGTCAACAACTGATGTATTACTATTAATATTAGATGTAACCCTACTTTCAATGTTTGGGACTGCCCTTGCATGTTTTGTTAATAACTTTTTAAAAACGCAAGGTCAAATAACTGCTGTTGGAACCATTGTTTCAGCTGGTTATGGCTTTATATGCGGCGCATATATGCCTATTGCCCAGTTTGGTTCTGCCATTCAAAATATAGTATCAGTTCTACCTGGTACATATGGAACCTCACTTGTTAAAAACCATACCTTAAATGGCGTTATAAATGAAATGGGAAAAAATCTAACAAATGAAGTAGTTAATGAAATTAAAGTAGGTATGGACTGCACACCAAAACTATTTGGTCATGTAGTAAACATACCAACAATGTATATAATTTTAATAGGCTCAACCATTCTTTTAATCACCGCGTATTTACTTGTAAACTTACTAAGAAAGAAGGCAAAATAAAAAAAAGAAAATTAATTCTAACAATAAGTATTTTAATGATTTGCTTTATGACTTTATGTAAAAGTTGACACCTAATTTTATGGACTCTATCAATATTAAGGAGAAAAGTGTATGAATCGCATTGAATCATGCACTCTTTCGTTAATTTTTAAGCCTATACCGTAAAACGGATGCTATGTCAACCTTATACACGATATCTATCTCACGTTCTTAGACCGTGTAGTAGTCGGCGGACTGCCGAAAATAACAGTTAGCAAAAGTCAATCATGCAAGCAATCTGAAGATGAGTAAACATAGGGTAAGAACTAACAGCAAGTTCGTAAATATTTTTGTTTTATTGATTGTTATAACGATAAAAACGATTGAAAAAACGAAAGAAAAATGGTATAATGAAAGCAGTATAAGATGGAAGGAAAAATCGTATGGAAAACAAAATCAAGATTTTTGAGAATAAACAAGTCCGCACGGCGTGGAATGCTGACCAAGAAGAATGGTATTTTGCTATTGTGGACATAATCGAAGTTTTGACGGATAGCTCCAATCCTCAAACATATTGGCGAGTCTTAAAGAAAAGGCTGAAAGATGAAGGAAATGAAACCGTTACAAGTTGTAACGCTTTGAAAATGTTGGCAAAAGACGGTAAAAATAGATTGACCGATTGTCTTGATACGAAAGGCGTTTTGCGGCTTGTGCAGTCGATTCCGTCGCCGAAAGCAGAGCCGTTCAAAATGTGGCTGGCACAGGTTGGAAGCGAACGGCTCAATGAAATAGCTGATCCCGAAAAGGCGATACTTCGCGGTGCGGATTTTTACCGAGCCAAAGGTTATACGGAGGGTTGGATCAATCAACGCTTGCAGACGATAGAAATGCGTAAAGAGCTGACCGATGAGTGGAAAGCGCGTGGAATAGAGCAGGAAAAGGATTACGCGATTTTAACAAACGAAATGACAAAGGCGTGGAGTGGCTTATCTGTTAAAGAGTATAAAGAACTCAAAGGACTGAAAAAAGAAAATCTCAGAGACAATATGACCAATATCGAACTTGTTCTGAATATGCTTGCGGAAGTTACGACGACGGCGATATCGAAACGGGAACGGCCAGATACATTTGAAGAAAGCAAGACGATTGCCAAAAGAGGCGGAAAAGTAGCAAAAAATGCAAGAACGGATATCGAAAGTCAGTTGGAACAATCGGTAATTTCTCCGCTCAATGCGAGTGATAAGCCTGCGCTTGAAGTGAAAGATGGTAAAACAGACAAATAAATATATGTGTCGGTTGTCGCCAAAAAGGAGCCAATGATATGGCTCCTTTTTGTATAGTATGGTGTTTGATAAGACGAAAAAAGTAATTTGTGGTATAGAAAACAGAAAAAGCCGGTTATATTAGAAACATAAAAATCAAAATGGACTATCTTAGATAAACTTACAAAATGATGATAAATAATATTTGACAAGATAGCATAATTTATGGTACAATACTATTACAAAAATGTTTTAAATAATTAGTCCGCTCATATGACTTTAAACTTGGAGAGAGGAAAGGAAACGACATAGAAAACTGAGTACCGTAAATTGTGGCGAGTAGGTATCGTTATTCCAGCGCCTATATTTTAATAAAAAGGAGAAATAAAATAAATGGAAAACAATGATGATTCTGACGCGGACCCAGAAAGTTTTGTGCCGCAGTTAATTTTAATTATCGTTTTAACACTGATTAATGCATTTTTTGCTTCTGCTGAAATGGCAGTAGTATCAGCTAACAAAAACAAGATTAGACGTCTTGCAAGTGATGGCAACAAAAAAGCAAAAGCAGTAGAAAAACTATGTAGTGATGAAACTAAATTTTTATCAACAATTCAAGTAGGAATTACCCTAGCGGGATTCTTCTCAAGTGCTACCGCAGCCCTTACTTTATCAAGTGACTTTGCGAAAGTACTTGACAAAATTCATATCCCATATAGTGGTCAAATTGCAACCGTATTAATTACAATTATTCTTTCCTACTTCACTCTTATCTTTGGTGAACTATTCCCAAAACGAGTGGCTTTAAGAAATCCTGAAGCCACCGCAATGCGATTTGCGAAAATATTACTAGTAATAAAAGCAATATTTAGTCCTTTTGTTAAAGTACTATCTGCTAGTACAAATCTCGTAGTAAAAATTACAGGTGTTGAAAAAGGAATGCAAGAAGATAAGATCTCAGATAATGATATTATTGATGTCGTTAATGAAGGAATTGAAGATGGAACTGTTGATGAAGAAAAATCCAAAATGATTGAATCAACATTAAAGTTTTATCATTTAACAGCGACCGACTTAATGACACCTCGTGTTGATGTTTTTATGATAGATATAAGTGATGATATTCATACCAACTTAAAAAAAATTCTAGCTGAAAAATATACAAGAATTCCTGTATACCGCGATGACCGTGATAATATCATTGGTGTAATCAATACGAAAGATTTACTAAACTCTTGTTATGACTCTAGCCTTGACAAAATCGATTTAAATAGCATTATGCGTGAAGCCTACTTTGTTCATGAATATATTGATGCTAGTGATTTATTCAAAAAGATGAAAGAAAACAAAGAGCAAATGGCTTTCTTAATGGATGAATTTGGTGGATTCTCTGGAATTGTAACGATGGAAGATTTAATTGAAGAAATCGTAGGTAACATTCTAGATGAGTATGATGAAGAAGAAAACCCTATATCAAAAATAGATGAAAACAAATATATTATTATTGGTAACATCCCTATTCATGAATTAAACCAAGAATTAGACTTAAAACTTGATGAAGAAAACAATGAGTATGACACCATTGCTGGTTTAATAGTTTCAAAAATTGATAGAATACCTTCACCTAAAGATCAAATAGAATTAGATATAGATGATATTCATATTAAAGTACTAGAAATAAATGGAACTAGAATTAAGAAGATCTTAATTGAAAAGCTTGACAAGGAAGAAGACGAAGCTGCATAAATAAAAAATAAAATACAGACACGATAAGAGTGTCTGTATTTTTAACTATGATGATTAAAAAATGTAAAATGCATAAAAATGCGCGGATTTTTGCGCGCAAAATATTTAATTATTAAATTTTTGTAATGCATAATATTAGTGCATAAAAATATTAAACAAAATAATCATAAGCAGTTGCTTTTTATAAGGCTTTGTGGTATAATGTTAGTACTGATTGTTACATAACTATTTATGATATCTAATTTAATTAGCATTTGGTTATCCAATAGTCAAAGAAAAAATCT
Organism: uncultured Mollicutes bacterium; assembly: GCA_900538885.1. Lineage (GTDB taxonomy): Bacteria > Bacillota_I > Bacilli_A > ML615J-28 > CAG-313 > UMGS75. Next base: position 7,787 of record UQAI01000032.1, on the reverse strand, counting down.
AAAAGAAAGGAATGAAAACAATGAAAAAAAGATTTTTTGCTTTTTTAATTTTTGTGATGTCTCTTGTTTTAGTAACATCTTGTGACATTAACAAAAAGAAAGAGAAACTTGAAGTTCCTACTAATGTAGCAGTAAGTGAAGAAGGGCTTGTTACGTGGGATGAAGTTAAAAATGCTGACGCATATTTTGTTGAAATTAATGAAGAAAATAAAAAATATAATACTACTGTTTATGAATGTCAATATCAACTTGAAAATTTAAATAATGACTGTACAATTACAGTTGTTGCGAAAGGTGATAAATATACTGATTCAGATAAGAGTGTTGCAATTTCTTATGTAGGTGCTAATACTAAAAAACAAGAAGTGTTATATAAGGATTTAGTTGAATCTACACTTGGCGAAAAGAGTGAAGATTTAACTCCTGAAGATGCCGTTGCATATGATAAAGCCGCTGCATACCTTAAGAAAGCAGCTAAAAATGTAGTTGCATTAGGCTATAATGAAGAAACTATTCAAACTATTGTTACTAGTATTTCTAATGCTGGTTCTGATCCAACAGCTATCGCAACAGCTTTAGTTACAATTTTATCAACATATAATACTGAAGATATTAAGATGGCTTTATATTATGGCGAAATTAAACTTATCGGTGCGTTATATAGTGCACGTAGCGGAATTTCAGGAAATGAAAATGCTGAAACAGGAGTAGCTCTAATAGATAAAGTTCTTGAAGTATTAGAAAGTAAAGATCTTGAAACTGTTGAACATTTATGCAATATTCTTGCAGTTGTTAAAGATTTATCTAAAGATGTTGAATTAAAAGTTATGCCTTTAGTTACAGTTTTAATGCAAGAAGTACAAAGTGGAAACATCACAGCTAATACAATTTATAGACTTAAAAATGCAGCTGTAGGTGTATTAGGTGCACACTTAGTTGATGTTGAAGACGTACAATATTTCTTCGATTTAGCTACTAGCGTATCTAATGAATTACAAGCAGTATTTGAAGCTCAACTTGTAAATGCTAGTGGAACTGCTAAAATGGTATTTGAAGTAATGATTGAAATCTTACCACAACTTCCAAATGTTGATATTACTGAAGTATACGCTAAAGGACAAGAAACTTACCTTGCAGTATTAAAAGCAATTGAAGGTATTAGTGAAGAATTTATTGAAGAAGTATTAAGATATGAAGATCCAATTCAAATGGTAGTTTATGCCGTTGCAGCTTTAGTTCCTCAATACTTACCAGAAACTTTCGAAATTCCTGTAGAATTTGCTGACGTTGTTGTTGCTTTTGCAAACAAGGCAATAAGTGAACTTATAAAATTAGAAGGTAGCGAAGTTACAATTGAAACTCTTATCGGATTAACAGAAGAAGAAGTTAAGAGTGTACTTGTGAGTGCAATCAATTTAGTTAACAGTTTAGGTACAGCTGTAATTGATGTTGCTAAAAACCCTGAATTTGCTAAGATCGCAGCTGAATTAACAAAGATTAAAGTTAATAATAGTGCTTCGATATCATATTCACAAATTGCTCCAAACCAAACTTTCAATGATTACTACTTCCAAGAAGTTATGAAAAAGTATGAAATTACAAGTGGAGATGGTTTTGAATACCATGTTGCGTATGAATTATATCTTGATGAAGTGGTTACAGATACAAAAGTTTCATGCACATATGTAGAAATATATATTGCAGATGTTATACGTGATGAAAATAACACAATTCTTTACTATGAATATAAACTAACTATTAAAGAAATGTTATTTGAAAATCTTCAAAATTTACTTCCACTAGTAGCATTATTTGATGGTAAACTTGATACCACTACTACAAACTTAACAGCATTAGTTAATGCATTATTAGCAGTAGTTGGTAAAGTTCAATTAAATGAAGCACTAGCTAGTACAGAAGTTGGTCAACAAATTGCATCAATTCTTGCAATTGTTTCTCAACTTAAAGTAGGCGATGTAGATGCATTACTTGGTAATGTTTATGAATTAGTTGGTATGCTTGTTAAATATGTAAGCACACTTAATATTAACGAACTTGCATACACAATCGCAAAAGGTGATACTGATCAATTAACACTACTTCTTGCGGGATTTGCAAGTCAAGAATCAGTAGCAGTTGCTCATGAATTAGTAGTAAATGCTGGTGATGTACTTGAAAAATTAAATATGTTAAGTGCAATGGGATTTGAAACTAAAGAAGACTTTGTAGCACAAGTCACAGCTATCGTTGATTCTTTATTACCTCTTCCTGAACAAACAAAAGAATAAGAAATGAATTTGGCTATCTAGGCAACTAGGTAGCTTTTTAACATTCTTTTTCTTTTTGCATATAATAAGATAAATAATTGTATTATTTGACAATTTATGAAAAAAAGCGTAAAATTAAGCGTATTTAAAAAAAGAGAGAGTGCTATATGATATTAACGGTAAGTAGTACCCTTAAATGGGTAGAAGAAAACATCGTATGGGGCGTTCCCCTAATTGTATTAATTTTACTAGTAGGAATTGTCCTTACCATCAAACTTCGATTTGTTCAATTTAGACATCTAGGTGAATCCCTTAAATATATGATTCATAATGATGATGGTGGAAAAGGTGAAGTATCATCTTTTGGAGCATTATGTATCTCCATGGCCGCAACCCTTGGAACTGGTAAAATTATTGGTGTTGCTACCGCAATATACTGGGGTGGTCCCGGAGCTTTATTTTGGATGATTCTTGCGGCGATATTTGGAATGGCTACTAAATATGCCGAAGGTTTTCTCGCAATTAAATATCGAAAGATTGAAAAAGATGGTACAGTTATAGGTGGTCCTTTCACTTATATTGAAGAAGGTATGGGACACAAATGGAAATGGCTTGCCGTTATGTTTGCGATATTTGGATGTTTAGCAGGGGCTTTAGGTATTGGAACAATGACACAAATGAATAGCATTACTGATTCGGTAAGAAGTGTTATTGATGCATCTGTTGCTCCGGAAAAAATCGCAATGGTTACTATCTTTGGAGTAAAAATGCCAATCATCGTTTTAATAGTTGCGATTGTAGTAACCATCATCTCAGCAGTTGCAGTTATTGGTGGCATTACAAGAATTTCCAAAGTATCAGTTGTACTAGTACCTTTTATGGCAGTTGGTTATTTTCTTGTTTGTCTTGCCGTAGTAGTGTTTAATATAAAAAGTGTACCAGGTGCATTTGTGACAATATTTAAGAGTGCATTCTCTATAAAAGCAGGCCTTGGGGCAGCGGCAGGTCTAGGTATAATGTCCGCAATGCGTGAAGGTGTATCAAAAGGAATTTTCTCAAATGAAGCAGGTCTTGGCAGTTCACCAATTGCGCTATCTAGTGCACAAACCAATGATCCAATTCATTCCGGTTTGATCTCAATGTCTGGTACTTTTATCGACACAATGATACTATGCTTAACTATTGGTTTAGGTATTGTTATAACAGGAACTTATAAAGATAGTACTGGTATTAATATTACAATTGGAGCCTTCAGTAGTGGCCTTGGAATTAGTACACTTGCCAGTTCAATTATTGTACTATTATCAATTGCGACATTTGCTTTTACCACTATTATTGGGTGGAATGTTTATGGTGAAAAGTGTATTGCTTATTTGTTTAATAATAACAAGACAGCTATTCTAATATATCGAATTATTTATATCATATTTGTAGGAATTGCTCCATTCTTAACGCTTGATTTAATATGGACAATTTCATCAATTTTTAATGGTTTAATGGCTCTTCCAAACCTTATTGCGTTACTTGCTTTAAGTCCAGTTATCGCAAAGGAAACTAAGAAATACTTTAAGAAAGTTCCTGAAGTAGAAGTAGTAGATGGTACTAATTCCAATAGGTAATAGGAAAAACTCAAAAAGAAATTAGAAAATAGAATAAGTGCTTTTATGCCAAATAGTGGTAAAAAAGCACTTGTTTTTTTCTTTTGTTGTATTAACTTTGTAAAATTATGAAAAGTGTGGTAGAATGTATAAACAATAACTAAATAATAAATAAATTAATTTATTTATTAGGATTATTTTATTTAAGGGGGGAGAAAAATATGATATTTGGAAAACATGTAAATAAGTTCTACAAAAAATATTTTTGGTATTTCTTTTTTGGTATTATAACCCTACTTGCTGTTGACTATATTCAACTATTTATCCCAGAAATTACCGGAAGAATTGTTGATGAAGTCTTTGATGGTTCCATTTCTAATGGTAACTGGCGAGTACTTTTAAAAGAAACATTATTAATCGGGCTAGTTGGTGCTGGAATGTTTGTTGGTAGATTCATTTGGCGTATTTGCATTTTTGGTGAAGCCGTACGAATTCAAGCCGATTTAAGAACGAAAATGTTTAGAAAAACAGAACTTCTTTCACAAAGATATTATAAACAAAATAAAACTGGGGCGATTCTTTCTTACTTTAGTAATGATCTAGAAACCCTAGAAGAATCATTTGGTTTTGGTATTGTTCAGTTTATTGATGGGGTATTCCTACTAATTTTATCATTAATTAAAATGTTAGTATTACAACCAACCCTAACGCTAATTTTACTAATCCCACTTGTTGCCCTTGGTCTATGTGCTTTCTTTGTTGATAAAATGATGGAGAAAAAATATGAAAAACGTCAAAAAGCTTTTGAAAATATGAGTGATTTTGCTCAAGAAAACTTTACAGGTATTAGAGTAATTAAAGCTTTTGTTAAAGAAAGAAAAGAACTAAAGAGATTCTCAAAAGAAGCTAAAAATAATAAAGATACTAATATAAGTTTTGCACGTACAAATGCAGTGCTTGAAGTAGCCTTTGATTTACTAATCTACATTGTATTTGGTATTATTTTATTTGGTGGCAGTTACCTAGTTTATTTAAATGTAAAAACTAGTGGTAAAAGTGGAATATCAGTTGGTTCACTAGTTACATTTGTTGGATTTGCTGACACATTGATATGGCCAGTATTTGCCCTTGCTGGTACAATTAATCTTATCGCGAGAGCTCGTACATCATATCAACGTATTTCTAATTTATTAGATGAAAAAGTTGAAATTGTTGATGATCAAGTTGTTTGTCCAACTGATTTAAAAGGAACAATTGAATTCAAAAACTTTAACTTTGCATTTCCAGATGATCCAAACCGACTTGTCTTAAAAAATATAAACCTAAAAATTGAATCAGGCACTACCATTGGTGTTGTTGGGAAAATTGGATGTGGTAAATCAACACTTGTTAATATGCTTTTTAGATTATACAATGTTGAAGAAAATACTTTATTTATTGATGGTTATGATATTATGCACTTACCAATTAAAATGGTAAGAGAAAATATTGGATATTGTCCTCAAGATAATTTCTTATTTTCTGATTCAGTACGAAATAATATAGCATTTTCAAACCATGATATGCCATTAGAAAATGTTATCAAAGCTGCTGAATTTGCTGATGTAAAAAGTAATATTGAAGGCTTTAAAGATCAATATGAAACCCTAATAGGTGAAAAAGGAGTTTCCCTTTCTGGTGGTCAAAAGCAACGTATATCAATTTCAAGAGCGATCGTTAAGAATCCTAAGATCCTTGTTTTAGATGACTCAGTTAGTGCAGTTGATGTTAAGACTGAAGAAACAATTATTGATAATATCAAAAAAGAAAGAAAAGGCAAAACTACAATTCTTATTGCTTCACGTGTATCAACAGTAATGTCACTAGATAAAATTTTAGTTATGAATGAAGGCGAAGTTGATGCCTTTGGTACCCATGAAGAATGTTTAGCAAAATCAAAGATTTATGCTAGAATGGTCGAACTTCAAACTTTAGAAAAAGAAATGGAGGGAGAGTAAAATGGCAGCACATGTATATGAAAAAAATGACCGTCATATGGGTGATATAGAGATAATTAAAAGAACATGGCCCTATATTAAACCATATGCAGGTAAAATTGCTTTTGTATTATTTTTAATGATCCTAATGATTGCTTTTGATCTTGCGGCAAGCGTACTACCAGGATATGTAACAAGTTCACTTGGCACAATTGTCGATAAATTTAAAGACAGTGGTAACATCACAATTGGAGATATGAAAGGCGTATTTACAGTTTGTATTGTTTCTATTACCGTTAATGTTGTGAATACTTTATTCATATATGTTGTCACAATGTCACTTCAAAAAATAGGACAAAGTATTATTTATGATTTAAGAATGATTGTGTTTGAACATATTGAAAATATGTCAATTGCTCAACTAAATGAGATCCCTGTTGGTTCACTTGTAACAAGAGTCGCATCAGACACTAATGCCTTAAGTGATTTATTTACAAATACTATAGTAAATATGATTAAAAATTTACTAATGCTTATTGGCGTAATTTGTGTAATGTATATGATTGACTGGCGTATCGCAAGTATCCTAATGTCCTTTCTACCAATTATTGCGGTAAGCTCACTTATCTTTAGAAAAATGTCACGTAGTAACTATCGTAAAGTTAGACATAGTTTTTCAGTAATGAATGCCTTTTTAAATGAAAATATATCAGGTATGAAAATTACGCAAATCTTTAATCAAGAAGAGCAAAAAAACATAGAGTTTGAACGTTTAAATAATGATATTGTTAAAAGTCGTAAAAAAGACATCATGATTTTCGCAACCTATCGTCCGTTTATTACGTTAGTTTACTTCACAGCTCTTGCTTGTGTATTTGGTTTTGGTACTTACTTCTGTATTAAAGATGGTATCGTTAGTGCTGGAGTGTTAGAATCACTCATGGCTCTTTCTGTTATTGGGGTTATTCAAGTGTTCTACTCACTTGTTAGTAAATTCTTCAATCCAATTCAAAATTTAGCTGACCAACTAAATGCCTTACAAAAAGCCTTCACATCATGTGAAAGACTTTACAACTTACTTGAAACAAAGCCTGATTTTATGGATACTCCAGAATCAGTTGATATTGATCATTTTGATGGTGATATCGAATTTAAAAATGTTTGGTTTGCCTATAAAGATGAAGAATGGATCTTAAAAGATGTTTCTTTCCATATTAAGCCAAAACAAGTTGTAGCCTTTGTAGGAGCAACAGGTGCTGGAAAAACAACCATCCTTCAATTAATTGTTCGTAACTATGACATTCAAAAAGGTCAAATTCTCATTGATGGAAAAGATATAAGAACAATTAAAATAAAAATTTTACGTAGTAAAATTGGGCAAATGTTGCAAGATGTTTTTCTATTCTCTGGTAGTATTCGTTCTAACATTAATCTATATGATGATGAAATTAGTAATGAAGAAATACTAGATGCTTGTAAATATGTTAATGCTGATTATTTAATCAATAGACTTCCAAATGGTCTTGATGAACAAGTCCTAGAAGGAGGTAGTAACTTCTCAAGTGGTGAGCGTCAACTATTGTCTTTTGCTCGTACGGTTGTACATAAACCGGAAATACTAATTTTGGATGAAGCAACTGCCAACATTGATACGGAAACTGAACAATTAATTCAACAATCCCTACTCAAAATGATGAATATTGGAACAATGCTAATAGTTGCTCACCGTTTATCAACAATTCAACATGCTGATAATATTATTTGTCTTCAAAAAGGTCAAATAATTGAACAAGGTACTCATCAAGAATTATTAAAGAAAAAAGGTTATTACTATAATTTATATCGTCTTCAATATCAAGATCAAGAACAAAAAAACAATCAATAAAAAAATGGGGCTGTTAAATAACCTATAAATTAGGTTACAGCCCTTTTTTACTATTCAAAAA
>UQAI01000031.1 GCA_900538885.1 uncultured Mollicutes bacterium | reverse complement strand
AATATTGATTTATTTTAATTAATTATTACCCTTCCCATATTTTGTTCTTTTTCCAAATACTCCTCCTAAATACATTTTTTCATAATTTTGAGTTTCCCTTGGTGATTCACTAGACGCTCTAACAACACTTACTCCTTCTTCATTCGAGAAAATTATATTATATATTTGATCTGGTCTTATTATTGATGATTTTAAAACATTAGTTGAATGCGTAACGAAAAATGCCTGTGAATGATCAATGTTTTTCATCAAAAAACTAATTATAAATTCTTCTAATTCATTGGAAAAGCCACCGCTAAATTCATCAAAAAGGAACATCCCATTTGCAGAAACTGCATGTTTTAAAATTGGCAACATATTTAAAAGTGTATAATTACCTTCCGATTCAAGTTCTAAAGGAATCCAGCAGTCAAGATTTCCTTTTTTCATTGATATTAACTTTTTATTATCAGTTGTAACTTCACATTTTATTTTTGTAAGAAAGCCATTGTCAAAAAGCATTTTGTTTGCATATTCAATGTTTTCTGCTTCTTTATAAAAGTCTGTCGTTGCTTTTCTATTATGGTTGTAGATCATAGAAATTCTATTAAACGCGTTAAAATACGTGGAATTTTCCAAAAACTGCATCCAATCTCTTAACGTTTTAGAATTCGTAAACTTGGTAGCAAAATAATACTTTCTTAAAAATAAGGTAGAATTATCATAGTTTTCTGCATCATATTTAATTTTTTCATTTTTATTGTTGATAACTGCATGTTTTAAGTTTCTTGTTAAAAACGTTTTACCATTTACAAGTAAATTTTCTTCTAAAATTATATTTTCTTTATTAAAAGTAAAAGAGTATGTTATTAAATCTTTATTAATTGAGAATTCATATTTTAGTGTAGATTTGTCATTTTCACCAAACATACATACAAAATATGATAATTCAGTTTTAATATCTGATAGTAGTAATTTTAGCAATAAGCCGATAGCTTCTAGAATTGTAGATTTTCCTACGCCATTACTGCCTAAAATTACTCCGCCTTTGACAATTCCATCACAAACATTATCTTCGGCAATTCCCTTAAATTTAGTCGCTTCAAAGTCTATTAAAGTTTCTGATTTAAATGTTTTAAAATTTTTTAAAATCAATTTTTTTAGCATAAAATACCTCCTCTACTATTATATACAAATTATAACTGTTTATGCGATAATAGTATTTTTTTTACATTTTCCTTTATAACTGTATTTTTTTTACACTTGATTATAACATATTTTTTATTTATTGTAAAACAAATTAATCTTAAAAATCATTTTTTAAGAATATTTAATTTTATGATTTTAGACTTTATTTAGTTAAATAACCTTATAACAAGTAATTTAAAAATACTTAACAATTAATAATACCGCAAAAAGAGGTGAATATTCACCTCATACATTCAAATAGTATTAAACACTTTAACTTCATTTGTTTTAATATGGTTATTCTAATTTAGATCCACAGCCATTACAGAATTTACTACCTGATTTATTTAGTTCACCACATTTTTTACATTTAATTTGTGAATCTTGGTTTATTCCATCTTTTACAGCTCCTGCAAGTTCTCTTACAGCGGGTGAAATATCTTTAGCCATATCATTAATTACCGGAACGCTCTCATTCTTGGAATATCTTGTAATTTCGCTTTTAAAGCCAAATAAAGTGATTCCACCACCTATTACAAGCATAGGTAGGCCAATAAAGGCAAAAAAGAAAAGTTTAGGAAACTCACCTGTGCCAAATGCGTTAAAGAAACTTACGAATCCTATGATTGTACAGATAAATCCTACACTAATAAGGGTAATTCCAACTATTTTTAAGGTATTCTTTGTTTTTTGGTGTCTTAATTGTTCTTCATTCATATTTTTAACATACCTCCTACAAATATTTTATCAAAAATTAATTTTTATGAAAAGCAAGTTGCACAAAATATTAAAGGAAATAGATGGCAATTAAATATGCAATGACTAAATATGGGCCAAATGGAATGAGTACTTCATTCTTTTTAGTAATTCTTTTTAGATATTCTATTCCTAAACTAATAATACTCGCAATAAAAATGATTATAAATACTTTATAAGAAAATATTAAACTAGTTGCTATAAAGAGTTTTAAATCACCATCTCCCATGAGATCTTTCTTTATGATTTTTTCAATTATTTTTATTAAAATCATTATTAATATGAAGGTTAAAAATGAGCTTAAATTCGGAAATAATTGTAAAGTAAATATCATATAAATTATTCCAAAAATAAGCAATAACAAATTAAATTCATCAATAATTAAGTAATTAGTTCTATCCATATAAAACATGAAAACAAAGATTGGAATTAAGTAATAATAGATAAAATTTGTTTTATTATTTAACATATACGTTAAGCAAAGTATAATAATTGCTATTGCCATTAGCTTTTTATTTTCTGCTTCTTCTATCTTAATTCTCCTTCTTGCAAGGCGTGATACTAACATAATTTCTAAAAAAATTGATATATAAAAAACACTCATTTATGCCTCCTTTAGAATCTTGGTGCATAACTTGAGTGTTTGTGATTCTAGTATTCTTTGATAATTTCTTCTACTTTTTCTACTCCTATTTTAGTTTCTGATGATACGGGGTAGCATTTATCATCATCTTTCAATTCAAGTATTTTGCGCACGTTTCTAACCGCATTTATTACTTGATTTTTACTGATTTTATCAGCTTTTGTACAAACAACCACGACATTTAGATTTAAATGTTTTAGGTAATTATACATAAGAACATCATCTTCGGTAGGGTCATGTCTAATATCTACAATTAGAAAACAAACCTTTAGGCTATGATAACTATCAAGTAGTTCTTCGATCATTTTACCATAATTTAATCGATCATCAATGTTTCTTTTCGCATACCCATATCCAGGTACATCGATAAATAGATAGTGGTCATCGATATTATAAAAGTTTAAAGCTACCGTTTTACCTGGCTTACTTGATGTAAATGCTAAATTCTTTCTGGAAATTAAAGCATTTATAAAACTACTTTTACCAACATTAGATCTACCTAAGAAAACAAATGATGGATAATTTAAAGCTGGATATTGTTTTTTAGATACAGCACTTATTAAGTATTCAGCTTTTTTAGGGTTCATATTAATTGTTCTCCTTTAATACCTTTTTAGCTTGCTTTTCAATTACATTAATCGCAATTGTAATACCTAACAAAATCATAAATAAGAAAATAAAGATGATAAAAACAGTCGTGAACTGGCCAACATAACTTCTAGCGCCTATACAAATAGAAGCCGCAATACTCATAATAACACACATAAATGCAAATTTGCTACCCATTTCCCCATTATTATATAATTGATTTTGAATTTCATTTTGCTTACTGAATCCAATTACTCTAAATACTCCAAGTGCAATTTGAGCAAGGGGAACTAATCCTAATTGATAGAAAGCGCATCCGGCAACGTAAGCAACAATTGGGTATAGGCCAACTGGTAATCTTTCAAGAAGATCACCTAAGATGCTTTTTTTAAGGAAATTATAAAAGCCGCCTAATGCTTTAACTGGATAATAGTCATATTTAATTGATTTTATTACCATTAAATAAGCGCCAAAACAAACAATTACCATAAATGAACATACAAGATACATTATACGATGAGTTAAAAGTTCTTTAGGTACAACTTTCATTGGTTCAATCTTTTGTAACATACGATGTTTAAACACCATTCCTACTATTACATAACCAATTGAAACTATAGCAACAGGCATCATAATAAATGTTGGATTTATGTTATGATACACCGAATAATCAAACATATTATACATGGAAGTAAATGAGAATATTGCTATAAGCATTAAAGCTTTACCATTAATTGCGCTTAAATTCTTTGTGAATGTATTTAAGAAAATATTTTTGTAATCGCCTTTAATTAGTTTAATTGACTTTACAAGTTCGCTAATTAATAAAGTTAAGATGCTAGTTAATAGCACAACTGCATAAATTAAATAGGCGCCTATTAGATCTTGACTACCAACGTTCTTAAAAGATATTACTAAACTTCTAATCATAAAAATGAAGAAAGTATAATATTGAGTATTTTCATAGCCAAAAGGTGTAACGTTTAGTGGAACTAACGCAAGCACTAAGAATGTTAAACCTACTAAGCATACATTAACAATTCCTAATATCCAAAAAATCTTCTTAATTAGTTTATTATTTAAAGCTTCATCAACAACGGTAAAAGCACTTGCTTTTATAGTAGGTATAGCTACTGTGTTAGTTACCGGTTTAACTACTTCTACTGGTTGTGGTTTAACCACTTCTTCAATTACATTTGCTTCAAACACCTGTTTTTTCTCACATCTACTTGCACAAGTTGGGCAAAAATTAGCACTTTCATCATATTCCCTGTGACAAGTTGGACAAATACTTTTTACAACTTGTAAATGCGTACCACAATATTTACAGAATTTCATATTTGGGGTAATTCCTCTACCACATTTTTTACATAAATATTTTGACATAGTTAGTCACCTCATTAATTCTATTATAGCACTTTTTGTTTATTTTTGCTAATAATTAGTCTTATATCGCTAAAATAGAAGTAAAAAGGAATGACTTAGTCATTCCTAGTTTTCTTTTAGTAATAATAAACAAACGATACTACAACTTTTTTTCCAAATTGATAGTATGTAAGACTATAACCTTCAAGTAGGCCATTTTCACAGGTAAGATCAAGTGAAAGTTTCTCAATACCTGTTAAGTCATCAATTTGTAAGATACTCTTATACGAATCTTGATTGATGTAACCGTGAAGTCTAGCTGAACCATTATTGACATAAACTGAATAAACATTATTGACAAATAATGATTCATCAAGTAAACTTGCGAAAGCCGGTCTACCAAAATCTTTAGTATATACTTCATTTTTGGTAATTATTTCTTTTTTATAGAGTTCACCATATGGATCTTCATTTAAGGTATATTTTTCTTCAATTATTTTTATATACCATACACCATCTTCTTCAAAACTATCAAACTTGAAATTGCTGTAACCAACTTTAGTATCGCCATCATAAATATTAATATTGGTATCAAAATTTTCATATAGATGAAATTCAGTAATAAGCTCTTTTACTTCTTCTAGTTTTGCACGTCTTGTTTTATTACTAGGGTTACTACTTCCGCCATTAAAACATGAAGTAAGCATAAACGAAAACATCATAGTTGTCAAAAGTACAAATACCTTTATAAATTTTTTCATATTTTTCCTCCTACTTTATACCTTTTTTAAGAAATAATGTTGTGAGTGATAGAAGGGTTGTTGCCATAATCACTTTTACAACTAATTGATAGGTGTGAATTTTACTTGCGGTATCAGATACTTTATCTATGCAAGCTACGTAATTACGCCAAATTGTCTCATATCTAGTAAGGATAACTTTAGTATTATCATCAAGTTTTAAAACAACTAACTCATCACTAGTAAAACTTGATGCAATGTTTCTTGCTGAAAGTAAACATTCCACATAGTTTGATGTAGTTTCAAGTTCATTTAGTTTTTCGTTTAAAGTTTGGAGATTTTGACTAGTACGTTCTAAAATTGTTATGATTTCTTTTACAACTTCATCAAGTTTACTTAAATTGTTTGAATCAATAAATGATCTCGCAATTTCATCAAGTGGGTTAATGTTCTTGTAGATTTCATATTTTGTGGTAAAGTCATTAGGATTAAGCGTACTATAAAGTTCCATCATTAATGATTCTTTATTCAAAGTATCTTGGTACATTTTATTTAGTTCAATAGTTCTTGTAATAATGCTATTAATTATAGATGCGTATTCTTTATTATTATCAATTAATAATCTTTCAACATCAGTTAATTCTTCAATTTTCTTATATAAAGCATTTGCTCTTTCAATTATTTCTTTACCACGAAGTCTTTCAAGATAAATTCTTTCTTCATTTAAGCGTTTAACTGTTTCATATAAATTGTTAATAACTTCAAACTTAATAGTTTTTTCACCTTGATAATTATCATCAATTATTGCTACTTTATATTCATAACTTCCCGTGGTGGTAATTGAAGTAACTTCTAATCCATCTTTGGTTAAAACATCTTGTAAAGTTAAGTCATATTCACTAGGTAAAAAGGCAAATGGACGATTAATTGTATTAATAATCACATAATTTTCTTTTTCGATGCCTTCAATTACTAATAAATTTGATATATCCTTCTTAAATACCGTAATTTCAAATTCCGTTTGAGCATTAGGGCTAAATTCATAAGAAACGGTGTGAACAATTTCAACCACCATTATGTAAGTACCAGTTAAAGTAAGACTTACTGGGGTTTTGGTTTCATCACCTTTTACATAGTACCAAGCTCTAAATGAAGCTTCACTCGCACTTTCTAAATATCCATCAATATTGTTACGATAATTAAACGCCATAATTTCTTTACCAGTATATTCATAAGTTGTTTTAATATTAACTACTGATACTTGCGGTCTGATAACTTCGATGCTATTTTCAATAATTGTAATATCATAATTTGCATTATCATAGCGAGCCTTTAATAAATGCACACCACCACATAAATATTTGTGATAGTTAGATTCGGTAATTTCATGGTCATTTATCACAAGATAAATCGTTAGATTTAAATTATCCCCTAATACTACTTCACCACTTGTAATTTGGTAAGTAAGTACATTTTTAACTTCTTGATAACTCATTTTATTAGTTATTACTGCGTGATCTAACTGAATAGTAATTGAACGTTTTAATATTTCATATACAGAATAATCATCACTTGTATAAGTGAAGGTAATATCATAGTTTGAACTATTGTTTGAGGCTGTTATTTTGTATTTTCCAGCATTTATGCCTGTTTCTTTAGTCACAGTAACAATATTATTAATGTTATCGTTATATTTAAGTGTACCACTTACGATGTTTACAGTTATGTCTTTTAGTTTATCACCATAAATGCTTGTCGCATCATCAACAAATACTGAAAGTTGAGCAGGAGTAATGCTATAAGTACCATTGACGAAGGTAATATTGTAATTTTCACTTATATTTTCACCAGTTATGACATAACTGCCAACATTTACACCTAGTTCTTTACTTAATTTATAAAGTTTATTGACATCTAAGTTTTCATCTTCTTTAATAAGGCCTTTAATAGTTCCAGTTAAAGTCTCAATAACATCACCATAAACACTTGTTTTAGAATCAATGATAACACTTGCATCTTTTCTAGTTATAGTATATGCATCTTTTTCGCCACTTACTATTACATTATAATTGTCATTAATCACAGAAGCAGTAATATCATATGAACCAACGCTTGTTCCTGCTTCTTTTTCAAGTCTAATAATACTTGTAATATTATCAGTCGTAGGAAGAGCAGTTAAAACATTTACACTTAATGGAGTTTCTACATTACCATAAATTTGGGTAACTTGATTAACAACTACTTCTATTTCAAGTGGGATGATACGGTATGTGTCTTTACTATTTTCTAAAAGCATATAATTATTCGCATCATCACCTTTCAAGCTTAAAGCTGAAACAGTGTACGTGCCAACGACAACATTAGAAGTAATTTCTGTTTCTACTTCGACATTCTCACCACTAATAACATTGTTGATAACAAATTTAGGGGTTTGAGCAAAGCCATTATAAACAAGGGTTTTGTGATCCAGTGTAATATTTGCTACTCTTTTAGTAATTACAAAGTAACCTGTACCAGCATATTCAACACCATTAACCGTAACGTTAATAGTATAATTACCAGCTTTTTTAATGGTTTCACCACCAACTATTTCATAGGTTACACCACTTGTAACAACTTCGCCCGTATCATGTTTTACTACTTTAATAATCGGAACAATTGCGATACCATCATAAACCTTTTCGGTAATTTTTGTGTTTCCATCCATAAAGTCAACTTTAACATCATAGTAGGTATTATCGATTAAAATCTCAATATTACCTTCGGTATAACTTTCAATTTCATAACAACTACTTTCAAGAATTGGTTTGATTGTGTATTTTCCAATATCAAGGGTAACTGATACTACCCCATTATGGTCAATATAGGCAATATATGATCCGTTTTGATATAATTCAAAGCCAAAACGATAATTATCATCAACACTACCAGTTACTAAAGTCTCAATATCAGAAATAATTCCACTTGATCCTTTCATAACATCTTTATGGTCTAACACTTCTACGTTAATTTTACGTTTCGTAATGGTGTATGTGCCATTTTCCACCATTACGTCATATCCAGGGTGCGTTTTGATGGCAGTAATTTGATATGTGCCAGGAACATTACCTGATGCCTTAACAAATTGAACAACATTGTTAATAGTATCATTATTAACTAGTTCCATCGTACCAGTAAGTTCTTGTAGGGGATCTCCATAAATTGATTGTTTATCATCAACTGTTAAGGTTACTTTTTTCACATTAACATTTGTAATTTGAACATACACCTTGTAACTTGAGTCAAAATACTCACCATTATAAACGAAGACTGAACTAATATTACTTCCACTTACATTATATCCAGTAGTTCTTGCTTCAACAACTACACTATCACCCGCAATAGTCGTACCATTTAGTCTAGCCACGAGATCTCCATAAGTAACCGTAGTTGGAATTAATTCTTTTACCATTTTCGTATACACTTGATAGTGGGTAGTTAAATTTTCTAAATAACTAAGTTCCACATTGCTTCTATTATTCCTTAGTAATTGATAAGACTCATATAGGTTAAGGGCTCTAGATAAAACATCAGCCTCATACTTAAGATTTTCGCATTCATCAATATAAGCACTAATTATGGCATGTTGAATGTATAAAGTTACTGGTACTTTTAGTGAAAAATTAGGATTACTAAGTTCGGCATCTTCCATTACAATTTTAGAAGGATCTTCATTAGCACTTAAATCTATAACTTTTTCTTTATTGCCATAATAAACAATACGAGCCTTTAAAACAAAATCTTGAACTATTTTATTATCCTTATCATAAATTTTTTCATAAATATTACTATCTAACAAGTCAAAAGATTTAACCACTTCATCAAGAACAGTATTATCATCTAAAGTTACATCAATTCTATGGATGTTTTCTTCCACATCCCCATCACATAAATAACTAATATCAGAAACCTTAACAAATACCGTAACTGTGCCATTTTCATCAGTATAATACTCATCTCCATTAATAATTAGCCGAACATTCTTTACTTTTTCCATAATATCGAAAGTAACATTTGCATAGTATTTACCATCAATATACTCTAAGAAACGCCCTGAAAGACTCTGATTAATCATAACGGTATAATTTTCATGACAAGTTGATGAGCCACTATTTCCCTCATAATAAGTCATAACGTAACTTGATTGTAAGAACGTATCACCATTATAAGCCTTATATGTTTTATTATTCTCAAGTTTTATACGTCCATTTATTTCATAAACTTCTGCACTTAAAGTGAAAATACTACGGTTGTCGGTATAATCACCATTAGAACCATCTAAGATTTCTGATGTTTCAAGATTTGAAGTAAGACTTGTTTGAATTATACCAGTGTTTGAAGTTGTTTGAATTAAGCCAAGGAAACGTCCATTTATTAATAGAGTGCCATCATTAATTAACATACCAACTTGATCAAAATTATATTTTTCTAATAAAGTTGCAGATGGATATTTCTTTCCACTCTTAGATCCTTGAATTAAGCCATTGTATACTAGTAATTCACCATTTTTAGTGATGTCAAGAGTTCCACCATCCAAAATTTGAACTACGCTACCTGGCATAATTTTATATTTTTGACTAATAATTATTTTCGCATCCCTCGTTATTTCGAATTGATAAGTGTAAGGTAGTGATAAATGCATGTTTTTTGAACCATATCCTTGAAGATAAAATTCGCCAGCGGTAACTGTACCAAACACTTTTATATAATTTAGTCCACTATCACTTAAATTAATATTACCAACTTGTTCTTTTATTGATTTACCATCATATGTAATTTCTAATCTACTACCTTCATGAAGCCATAATAAGGAACCCTCGGATGCGGAAGTTCTGTTTTCAATTTTATCAATTAAAATAACATCTTGCGTATGAACACTACCCCAAAAATACAATGAAGTTGTACCAATCACAACTGAACCATAATTAATGATTTTTTGACATTTAATATTTGAGGTACTATACTGAACAAATGGAAATTGTCCACTATTATATAAATTAGAGGTATTAGATCCACCTGAAAAATTATCAACCATAAATGGTTCTTTTAATAAAGCACCCTTATTAAGCGTTAAAGCTCCGTTTCCAGTCACTTCCCCTCTTACATCCATACTACCATTTATCGTAATTTGACCATTATTAATAATTTTACTATAATCGCCACTTGTCATACCTTGTGATGCTTGGTTAGGAGCGTGTTGAACTCCCCCGACAATTAAAGTTCCTTCAACCGTTAGTTTAACATTTTCACTAATCGTTAAAGTCACATATGGTTCAACACCACGTCCCCACGATGGTCTTGTAACATTTACTTTACCAACACTATATCCTTTTTCATCTTTTATATTATATGGAAGGAGTAGTGTAATTTTACTTGGTATTAAAAGATCGGACTTAAGCGTAAGATCTTCTAATACAATAACCACATCACCATTTTTAGCATTTTCAAGAGCTAAAGTTACTGATTCATAATAAATATCACCGATTCTTGCTTCAAATTTACCAGTATTTTCAATTACGGGAATAAGTTTACATCTAGTATTAATATAAAACGTAAACTCCGATTCTTTACTTATAACTTTAGAGTTAATAACATCACCATTTTCATCTAATTCTTGATATAACCAGTAATAGAAAGTCTTTCCACTATTTGGAGTAACCTTAAAGGTTGCTTTTTGCCCAGTTACTGCACTAGTAGCAGTTGTAAAGTTAACACCTTCAACACTTGCTTCTACTTCGCCATTTGTTACTTCATACATAACTTCAACTGTTTCATTTTTAGAGAATTTTACATTTCGAATTGCTAGTTTATCACTTGTACCTTTGGCCGAAAAATCAGAACTACAGTTATAAGCAATATAAATTATTTCATCTTTTTTTAGATAAACATTAAAGGTAAGCCAATCATCAGTGTGGCATGAATCTTTTAAGTTACCACTAATAAAACCAATACTACCTTTATCTAAACTACTTGGGTCTTCTACTGTATAAGTATTATCCCACGCATATCCACCAAGAGTAAAAGTGTTTTTAGCATAGTAACCATAACAACTAGTACCGTAAGTCGATGTATAAGGAGCACCATCAACTTTAAATTCAAAATTTAGGGCTCCATCCGCTAAAGCTTTAATGCCTAATATGGCAGTAGTATAATCGGCAGATTTATTCGATGCGAAAACAATTGATTCATCATCCATTAATCCTGAATTAAAAATAAAGTTATCAGCAGTAACGGTATTACCATACTTGTTGTATGTAACATTCGTAATGAACGTTAAATTCTCACTACCACTTACAGCTAGATACTTTTTCATATATTGATTAATCGCATCTTCGCCAACAAATTCATTGATTGGAGCCGATACAATATTATAAATAAAGCTATTGTAGCGGTAACCATCTTTAAGATATCTAAATTCTACGGTATAATCAAGTTTAACACTTAAAAGTTTAAAATAATAATTATCATTTTCAATTTGAAGAGTCTCATCTAATAATTTACCGTTAAGATAAATTACACAATTAGTTCCTTTTATAACTTTTGATGCTAATGAAACACTTACATCTGCTAAGAAATTAACATTAATTGTTGATCCATTAATAAGTTTTTCATTAGTAATGATGCCATCTTCCGTTATCATTACTTCTTGCGCTTCATCAGGAATGACAATTATTTCTTCAAATTCTACTTTATGTTTACGTGTAAGATTTCCTGTATAAGTTAAAGTAATGGAAAAGCCACCTTCTTGCCATGTTTTTTCACTTCCCGAATTTGTGGAATAACAGTCACCCCATTTTTCGGTTTCACCTTGCCAGTAATTAAGCAAAGAACTGGTAATGTAAACTCCTGTTATACGCGATTCATCAATTGTCGAGTTAACGCTTGTTTTAGGTCTTACTTCATATGAGTATTCGATGTTTTTCGCAATCTTAACTATTTCTCCACTTTTAGGGCTATAACCATTTTCAAGCAAACTAGAACCAGCTTGTTTAATAGTTATTTTTCCTAAACGTTCATCATAGCTGAATGTCGCATCAAAATACTCACGTTCCGTAATAATATCATAAATGTAACATTTGTAAGTATGCCCTTTTTCACTCATGTATGGATTGGTATAACTATTACCTGTATAAGTAATCATTACCGAATGCACGCCATCTCCCGTAAAGAAATACTCATTGTAACCTCCTGCTTTTGCGTTAACACTATTTTGTAAGGTACTAAATGAGTTTACGCCATAATTATCATTATATGGATCTTTAAACGTTGCATTTTCAATTTCTAGTAAACCATAAGCATAATTACCTCCACCCACTGGAGCTGACTTAATTGCCATAAAGCCAAGGTAAGGTGTTGTAGTTAAAATCATGGTTTTGCTAACTACTCCACTTTTACTAATGTCAGTAATTTTATCACGCATTTTAAATGATTCATAAGCACCACTTACTTCGCTATTTTCGTTCCACCCATTAGTCACAGAAGTTATTAAGTAAACACTAGGCTTCTGCGTTGGAATTAAACGAATGCTGTCGTTAAAACCACTACTTGAGGTTAGGTCTTCTACTTTTTCTACATAAGTAGTGCCATTAATCACTAATTTACCACTATCTTTTGCATCAATTAAATAAGTTCCATCGACAGCCTTAGTTAAAGCTACCCCATTTAACGTCACATTGTCACTTTCTGCTTTAATTACCTTAGTATTTTTAAAATTTAAAATAATACCAAAACTAACTATTAGCAGTAAAAAAGTCAAAAATTTAATTTTTTTCTTCATTTTATCACCTACTTCCATTATTTTTTCAAAATATCATAAGCTGAATTATCACTAATATCATTGTATTGTTTTGCAACTGAAAGATTGCTTGAGGCATCATATAATAAGAATCTAAAGTCCATAAGCCCTGCTGTATAGTAAATGAAACGTGGATTAGAAGGAGAGAAGCAATCAACCGAAATAATATATGGTACAAGTTCGGTAAAGGAACTTGAGACATCACTAGTATCAACACAACTATAGTTCTTACCACCACCAAAATACGCAATCGCCCCATTAACGTAAGGTTCACCTTCATATGAGGCTAAAATTGATTCATGATCTTTATAATATTCAGATAAAAGTTTACTAAAATCAAGGTTGAAACCAATTTTTGAGGCAATCGTTGATAAACTGCCATCACTATTTTTTAACCCTTCAATCAAAGTATCACTGTTTACGGTAGAAACTTTCTTCCAATCATAAAAGCGAACATCTCCTTTTAATCTTAATAAAGCAGGATAACTAGTGCCACTCACACCACCCCAGCCAAGTTCACTACCAAATTTAAAACTATCATTAAAATCCCAACCATGAAGGACCAATCCCCCAAACATTGTATCTAAACCAACACTGAAAAGTCCAGCATTCATGAAGACAGAATCTTGAACTGTAACATCTGTTAAAATAAAATTATTATAAAAATATTCATCAAGATAATTGTTATTATTTATTTCATAATTAGTCGATCCATTCATCAGATATGGAGCAGCATGATTATAATCATCAATGGTTGGATTGTTAATCATTTTATTAACAACTCTTTCATTTCTAACAATTTGATTAGTACCAATTCTTAATAAGAATTCCCGAGCATTAGTAAATAAAGTATTAGCGATTGTGGTGCTAATCCGTGAAGTTGTGGCATTCACATTATCTTCTTGATAAGCTTTTCCAAAGACTCTAACAACATTACGACCATTGTTAATTCTTGAATATTTAATATTACAATTATTACCTATTATTTCTAGCACCGTACCACAATAATCAAGATTTGTTAAATCAAAATTACCATTAGCATCAATTAAACTTTCATCATTACAGCCTTTTAATTCAACATTAATAATATTAATATTGTCACGCAACACCACAAAAATGATATCATCTTGAGATTTTACAGCTAAATTATTTTCACTACCATTATAATCTTTATTATAACGTACTAAATCAAGTGGTCCACGGTACAATCTATAACCATATTTTTTATATAATTGCCAGGTTAAATTATCAGCCGAAATTGCATATCCATTTCCATAAATGTCAGTCGAAATTTCAACGGCATATTTTATTTTCGCAAGGTATAATTTTTGAATATTTTTGTAATATGTAACATCGGTAGTAGGATTAATCATTGTAACACAACTTTTCGCATATAGTTCATAATCAAATGTGCTACCACTATTTTCAAGTTTTGGTGCTAGTTTTATATCATCCTTTAAAACTATTACATATTCTTTGTCTTTCACATTTTTAGTTATTTCCATTAATTCATCATATGTTGCGATATTAATACCATTATTAATCACGTTTAAAGTAAGACTTGCGTTAATGGTAGGATTCATTTTATCACAAACCATAAGTTTGACGGTACCACTTTCGCCACATAAATAGAATGAACCATTATCATCAATTTTAATAATTCTTTCATCACTACTTGTAAATATTAATTTTTTATAATCAAGTTTTTCATCTCCATTTGATAACATCGCTACAAGTGGTAAAGTTATTTTATTACTCACATCATATTTAGATAAATTTGCAAGTGAATGATTACCATTAAATGAATAATAACCAAGAGTAACAACACCATCAAAGGCACTACCAATTACTTTAATTGGCATTTTAGTCGTATCTACCGCAAGTGCAACATAACTTGTGTATATTTCTACTTCTAAATCTTCAATTTCAATTAATTTAACTCCTGTTTCTTTACTAGTAATTAAACACTTTAAAGTAAATGTTCCTTCGGTTGATGGTTGTGGAGTAACAAAACAACCAAAATAATAATGGTTTGAAGAATCTAACTTAGACACTACTGTTACTTCACCTGCTTTTTCATCACTAAGGATAAATTCGACATTTACTTTACTTAAATCTTCAATATCTGTTTGAAGAGTTACAACTCTTGTTCTTGTATTATTTTTTCGAACCATTACTTTTAAGTTTTTGTCTGTATAATTTGCGAAAGTAAGTAAAGTTTCTTCGGTACTATTAACCCCAATGATTATTGCGTAATATTTATCAGTCCCGTTTTCATGGTCTTTTACAATGATGACATCAAGTTTATCACCTATCTTAATATCTTTAGTTTTTTCATTAGTTAAAAAATCATTAGGGATATTATATTCGTAATTACCACTTTTTTCATTCCATATTAAGGCATCACGGGTTGCGGTGGATGAGAATAAAACAATCTCACTGTTTCCCCCAGTTTCACCAAGTTTTAACGATCCAGCATTTTTAGGAGCGATATCATTACCCGTACCATAACCTAAAACTTCAACTGTTGTTTTATAAGCTTTTTTCATATTTAAGTTTTCTTGTTTGTTAATAATTTCTGAAAGACTCAAAATGTCAATACTTGGTTCTTTATAAATGATTTCTTCCATACCTTCTACAACCTTTTTGATAATTCCTCTTATACAGACATCATCAACTTTGTCACGAACGACTATTAAAGTAAGTTCATCACCTATTTTAATTTTTTTAGTTAAATCATTGTCTAAAAAATCATTTGGATTGGTAAAAGTATAAATTCCTTTAGTTTTGTCCCAAACAAGGGCATTAGCAGTCCCTGTAGAACCAAGTAAAACCGTTTCATTATTATTTTCTAAATCTGTTACTTTCAAGTTACCTTTGCTATTTATTTCTTCGCTTATATTAAGGGAAGTTCCAAAACCACTAACTTTAACTGTAATTTGAAAACTAGCCTTTAAATTATCATCATCACTCATGTGTCTAATTTCACCAAGTGTTGATTCTTTAACTTTTGGTTCTCTATATTCATCATTATTTTTGGTAGGTCCACAACCAACAATGGTGAAAACCACAAATAACAAAGTGAAAACCCCTATAATAGTTTTAATTTTTCTCATTTTCCTAACCCCTTTCATCATTAATTTTCAAAAATTTCAATAAACACATCCTCTAAAGTTTTACCAGGATGCTCCGTTTTGAATTTTTTGATATCAATAGCTTTATATATTGTACCATTACTAATAATGTAAACACGGTCACAAGTTTTTTCAACCGCATCTAAATTATGTGACGAATATAAAACTGTGTTATTTTTCTTTTTATATATTTCCATATAATCTCGTAAAGCCTTACTAGTTTGAGGATCAAGTCCTGTTAATGGTTCATCAAGTAGCCATAATTTAGGTTCATGAATAAGACTTGCCATAATCGAAACTTTCTGTCTCATACCATGCGAATACGATGATATTAACTGATATAATGCTGGTCCTAAATTAAAGATTTTTTCCATTTCCTCAATTCGCACTTTTCTTACAAGAGAATCAACTTTATGAATATTTGCGATAAAATCAATATATTCGATACCAGTCATTCTATCAAACATAGCATGATTATCAGGGACATAACCAATTTGTTTTTTAGCATTTATGTCATCTTTCACAATATCATAACCACAAATCTTAATAGTACCTTCATCAAATGCGAAAAAGCCCGTTAAACATTTAATCGTTGTTGATTTACCAGCTCCATTTTTGCCAAGTAAACCAACAATTTCACCAGCACAGCATTCTAAGTTAATATCTTTAATCGCATATTCTTTTGTATTACGATATTTTTTAGATAAGCCTTTAATTTCTACTATATTTTTCATCAATCATTTCACCCCTTCCTCACTTATCACCACTACTTTGTTGGTTATTTCCTTTATTTTTACACTAATCTCACCTTTTTGGTTAATTAAAAGATATCGGTATGAAACACTAATATTACTAGTACCAAGATTTTTACCAAGAATTTTCCACGTAAATTCATCTTCAATTATTAAAATATCATTATCTATAACTTTTAGACTAGAATTATCAATAAATTCTTGTTTACTCATATTAAATAGAGTACTAAATGTTTCTTCATTTGGTAAATATTTAGTTAGATCACAAATTTCATTTTGTTTTAGTTCAATTAAATCAGTTGTAAAATTAATTAAATCAACATCATCTTCCGTCATATTTTCATTTAGTTTAAATATTGGAAGGCTAGATGTAAACCAAAAAGTAACGACATCTGATTTATCACCAGCCTTAACAATTATTTTTACCACACCAGTTGAATGTGGTACTACTTTTCCATCTTTAATTTCCACCGATGCTAGTTTTTGATTTTCTACTTCAACTAATTGATACGTGATATTAGCTTTAGCATTTTGTGGTGAAATACTAACGATTAGTTTAAAATCATCACTATTAAACGTAGCCCCCGCTAGATCAATAATTCTATTATGTTTACCAATAACATCAACGCTGGAAACTGGCACATCAACAATTACTGGTACTTTTGTAATAACAAGATTTGTGGTAAATATCAAGATAATCGGAATAATCATTATTAAAATTATAATCTTTTTCTTCATAGTTTACCCCTCAAATTCATGAAAGTGTTGGTTAAGTTTTCTTAGTAAATACCATCTACATAATAAAAATACTATTACAATAACAATACTCAAATATAAAATAATGATAACACTTGTAATAAAACTTGATAAAACCATTGTAAGCACAACTTTTAAAATGGTCGTGGTAACACCTAAAAATAGTGATATCATAATTCCCCCAAAAATTACAAATGAAGTACTAACATTTTCTTCTTCTAGTTCATCCTCATTATTTTCGGTAATATTTAAATTATTTAAGTTTCTTCTTGTCGCAACCATAATTTCAGAAAGTGATAAAACACTTGTAAAAATAAAAATAATTAGGACTTGTAAAAAAGATACTGAATTCATTATTACTAATAACAGACTAGTTAACACTAATGATACTTCCGTTATTATAAAACAAAATAGAACCTTACTTAAAACTATAGTTTTTCCCTTAAGTGGTAAAGTCTTTAAAATATAAAACATTTTTCCATCTCTTGAAATATTAGTTGTACAAAAAGTATTAGTTAGTACAACAAACATCGAAACAACAAATAATGCAAGTTCAAAATCGAGAGATAAAAGTGAAAGTATCGGTATTTTAAAAAGCATTTTCTTTAATATATTAACACAAACATAAACCATAAATGGTAAAGTAATAGTTGTTGCGAAAGCCTGAAAGGCATAACCTGGTGTTCTTAACACGACCTTAAATTCTTTTTCTAAAAGAGTAAGCACTTGACTACGTTCTTTAAAATTAATAGCATTAACCTTGATACCTTTATTAATTCCTTCAAGTTTGTTTTGAAGAATTTTGTGGTAGATAAATCCAACCACAAATGCGGTTATACATACACATAATCCCGCAAAGCCTAATACTCCTAATAAACTTAATCCATATTTTTTCTCAATCACCATATTTCCAAGAAAATTAACTGGAAAAAGTTTATTACTAAGCTTATTGATTCGTAACACTCTTTTAAGTTCAAAAAAATAAGCAATATCACCATTTTGTAAAATGGTAGTAAGAAGTCTTAAAAACATACTATACAAATAAAAACCAACACCGATGATAATTACATAACAAATTAAATGTAAAACAAATCTATTTTCAATAAAATCCATAATGTAATTATAGAAGATAGAAAATATAGCAGATATACCACATGAAATCATCGGCACTAATAATAAATGAATAATAATTGTTAAATAATAACTAATACCTAAATTACCGATTGAACCAATAATAATTCCCATCGGAAGTGTTATTATCAATGTTGATAAAACTTGTGAAAAGTAAATTTTAAGCATTTTATAGATAAAAATAGTCCTAGAAGTGATAGGTAAAACGACTAGCACTTCCATATTTTTAGTACTCATAATCGTTTTATAAATTTGTTTAACGCCAATAATAACATTAAAAACAATAACACCTGCATAAGTCATAGTCGAAAGTTCAAATAATCTTTTTATTTTATTACTTTGATCATTAAATATTTGATTCAAATACATTTCGCTAAATTTATCGTAAACATAAATAAAAGTACCATATATTATAAGTATCAACATTAATGTCATTAGATATCCTATGATATCTTTTTTCTTTTTACGAAATAAACTTGCGTATTTTTCGGTAAAATCTTTTTTAAATAATAGATATATTTGATTCA
>UQAI01000030.1 GCA_900538885.1 uncultured Mollicutes bacterium | reverse complement strand
ACAAAAATTAAGAAAGAAAAACACATATTTATGCTTTTCTTTCTTAAATGTAATTGTAATTAGTAAATTATATATTACTTAATTCTATCTATAGAATACATTACTATTCCTGTTCGTTTTTTGGTAGTCTTATCTATCATATAATTTTCAAGAGTTGCATCCAAGTGCATACCTGATTTTTGCATAACTCTACCTGATGCAGTATTTTCTACTTGATGGTATGCTATAACTTTATCGACTTTTGCTTCCTTAAATAAATAATCAATAACAGCACTTAAGGCTTCAGTTCCATATCCTTTATTCCAGTATTTACTACCAAAGCAATATCCCATTACTACTTGATTATTTAGTATTGACACCTTTACTGCATCAATTTCCCCAATTGGTTCGTTCGTATCTTTTATGCACACTACCCAATCATAACAGTATTTTTCATCATATCTCGTTAGTTTATAATTAATGTATTCTATTGTTTCTTGAATACTTTGGTGCGTACTCCATGTAACATACTTAGTAACTTTGTCATCACTAGTCCAATTTTGATAAACTTTTGAAGCATCGGCTAATTCTAATTTTCTTAGAATTAGCCTTTTTGTTTCTATTATTTTAGTTCCAACATCTATCATTATAGTGGTAAATCCTTCTTATTAAACTTGATAGCGCCTAACACATATCCTACACCACCTAAAACTAGTAAGATAATGAATTTCCAAATGAAAGCATTAGTACCATCCATTATTGACATAACATCAAATAAGGTAATAATAGTCGTATAGTTAAAATAATTTAAAGCATCAAGTCTTATAACTGATGGCATTACTTCACTTCCAAATAAACCAAGCATTGAAGCAACAAGAGAGAAAATACTTAAGCCACCACCAATTGCCATTGATCGTTTACTACGGTCAAAGTAACATGATGTTAGAAAGCATAAACCAGATAAAGCGAGTAATACTAAGTACGCTCCTAGATTTAGAAGAATAAGTTTACCAAATGTTAATCCAACTTCACTATGAATTATCGCAAGACATACACAACTTGTCACAGTCATTAAACCAACCATCGCAAGAAGAGAACCTGCAAGATAAACTGCTTGAGTGAATATAATTGTTTTTCTTTTGGTGGATGTCGATAAAACATATGCCATTGAACCACTATCTACTTGACCTGCAATAAGGTTATTAGAGGCCATTATTAAGTAAATAATTGGAAGTAATAATCCAGCAAGTTTGTAGAAAATTGATCCAACTATCATTGTATATAAATCCATTTGACCAACTTCTTTTAAAGCTCCTGATACTTTTTCTGGTAGAGCCGATAAAAGGCTACCTGTAATTTCTGATACCAAACTTTGGTTTTTCTCATCTAAAGATTTGTTATATTCTTCTTCTGTTATTTTTCCTTCTGTAAGTAATTCTTTTAAATCTTTTTCGATATATTCAATTCTTGTACGATATGTTATAACTGTCGTAGTAGCAAGATCTGTAATTTTTTCATAGGTGTAACCAAATTCATCAAATCTTTCTTTTGTTATTCCATATGAAGCAAGGGCATCAAGTAACTTATCAACGTTTGCTACTTGAGTCATGTTATCCGCAATAAAGAAAATTGCGGTATTTTCAGCACGATTTTTTAAATATGTTTTTCTTTCTGCACTAACTAAATATTCAGTTAAATCGCTTGTACTTAAATGATTGATAATTGACATTATGTCGTATTCACTTGGTACTTTTTCATTATGTTCTGTATATTTATCATTGAACATTCCGTTAGGATTAATATCATATAACACAACGCCTAAAATTTCTTGATATAGCAATGAATCTTTAGTTGTTGATTCATCTTGTTTTTGAAGTTTTTGAAGTACATATTCTTGAACATCATTAAGTGCATAAGTGTACGCAACAGTTACTGCATTTTCTTCAGTTAATGGTGATTGCTTTTTCCATTCTTCTAGTAATTTGTTGTATTCTTCATCACTCATATCAGTGGTTTTAGTTGGTTTTTTACTTTGCCATGCAAGATGTGATTTTATGTAATCTTTACCAGCTATAGTATTAATTTTATTAGTAGGATTGTTTAAAGCCCAAAAACTATGAGCAACATTATAACTAGAATCATCATTATAATCACTTCTTTGTGGTTCACTATTTAACCATACTAAATAAGTTAAAGTATCTGTAACACTATTTGCGAATGACTTGTCAAATTCTACAGTTCCATCTAAGGCATTATTGTAGTAATTTAATGAACGTTTTTGTAATTCTGAATCGATTTCTTTATTAATTATAGTATTTTGAATTGAATCTTTTACATCTCCAATTGTACCATTTCCACTAATAAGCATTACACAAGCAAGCATAAAACAAACTGCACAAGTGATGATTAACCACATTGTACCATTAGCTTTACATGATTGTTTAAATAAAGCTTTACTGAACATTATTTTCCCTCCCTTTTTCTTTTGATTAAAACTTCTTTAAAATGGTTTTCTAGAGTATATGGTATTTCTGATATAAATTTTACATCATAGTTTTTCAATACTTTCAACAAATTAGCCGTATCCATGGCCTTAATCTTGATTGTAACTTGATTGTATTGTGGTTGAGTTCTAATAATTTGAAAGTTTTCTTGTTTAAATGATTCATAATCATTTTTATTATTGAACTCAATTTTAAAATCTTTAATTTGGCGATGTTTAATATCACTCATCTTACATATATCTACAATATGACCATCATTTATTAAAACAACACGATCACATGTACTTTCTATTTCTTCAAAACTATGACTACTCATGAAAATAGTTTTTCCTTTTTGATGCTCTTTTTTAATAATATCAAGAAAAGTAACACGCATTAATGGATCTAATCCTGTGGTTGGCTCATCAAGAATAATTATTGGTGCATCGTTCATTATCGCCGCAACAAGAGCGGTTTTTTGTTTCATACCTTTACTCATTCGTCTTAAGTTTGCTCTTGGATCTAGTTGAAGCCTTTCAATTAGTTCGTTCGCATAACTCATATCAGTTAGTCCTAAGAATTCTGCTTGACACCTTAAAAAATCAATTCCTGTTTTAAGATCTGGAAAAGCTATTTCGCCAGGTACATACCCAATATCTTTTGAAATTTCACTTGCATGTTCCCATGAATTCAAACCATTTACAAGGGCTTCACCATTTGTTGGTTTTATGAACCCCATAATGTTTCTTATTGTTGTAGTTTTACCTGACCCGTTAGTTCCAACAAATCCAATCATTTCACCTTTTTCAATAGAGAGATTTAAGTCAAAAATTCCCTTGCCAGCACCATAATCTTTGGTTAAATTTTTAAGTTCAATTACTGCCATTATAGTGCGCCTCCAAAATCTTTATCTTCTTTATAAAATTTCATAAAGTATTCTTCTAGTGATTCCCGCTTATTACTGAATTCTTTGACATCGCATTCAGAAAGTAAAGCTATTAATTTATTTAAATCTTCGTCTTCAGTACTAATATAAACATTTAATTCTTTTTCATTATAAAGAATTATTGATGGGATATTTACATATTCTTTTATAAACTTTGCTTTACCACTTTCACTATTAAAATCCAAACTATAGAACTTTCTTGAAGCATGTTTTAAGTCACTCGCAAGAAATTCAGATATTATTTTGCCATCTTTGATAATCGCAATTCGATCACAAGTTGAATCAACTTCTGAGAAAATATGACTTGACAAAAGAATTGTTTTTCCCCTCTTCTTTTCTTGATGAATAAATTCAACAAAGTTTTCTTGCATAACAGGATCAAGTCCACTAGTTGGTTCATCTAGAATTAATACTTCAGGATCCGACATAAATGCGACTACAATCGCAAGTTTTCTTTTAACACCTAAGCTCATTCGTTTAGTATCTTCTTTTAATACGTTATCTTCAAGTTCAAATAATTCCAATAGTTCTTTTAAACGTTCTTCATTATATATTTTTTGAAGATCTTGCATCATCCTAATAAAATCCCATCCTGTAAGTCCTGCTGGAAGAGCAATTTCACCAGGAATGTAACCTACATGATTTAAGATTTCATAATATTTATCGAAGGTTTCGTATCCTTCAATTTTAGTGCTTCCCTTATCAGGTTTTGAAAATCCCATTAGATGTCTAATTGTTGTTGACTTACCAGCTCCATTTGGACCTAAAAAGCCAAAAACTTCACCTTTATCAACATAAATTGAAACACCAAAAACACCACGTCCACTACCATAATCTTTTGTTAAGTTTTTTACTTCTATAATGTGTTCCATTGTTTTTCCCCTTTATTTTATTTTTAGTTATTAGTAAAATATTGTGGATATAGATTTTTAACTATATGAATTGGAATCGCAAACTCCATTCCTTCAATATCCGTTTCCGCATATTTCCATGTATTAATTCCTACTAAATTGCCGTGAATATCAAATAATCCACCACCACTATTGCCTGAGTTAATTGGTGCAGTATGTTGGATGTAATAATTATATTGTTCGGTTTCTTTTTGAACTTTTCTTGAAGCATCAGATACATTACCAATAGTAACTGTATTATAGTAGGTTTTTAAATCATATGGATTTCCCACCGCAATAACAAATCTACCCTTTTTAAGATTTGCGCTATCACCAATTGTTGAAACTGGTAATAAACGATTAGATATAAAAGTCAAGATTGCTATATCCTTTATTTCATCATATTCTACTACTGTTGCCCTAATTTCTTCATCATATTTTCCCAAGTATACCATAATATTATTATTAACTCTATTACGATAACTAATTACATGAAAATTAGTTACTACATAATACCTATATCCATTTGTATTTTCTACAGATTTAATAATTACTCCACTACCAAAACTAGTTGATAAAGTACCTTTAGCCTCTACTCCAATAACAGTTTCATCACATTTTTCAACGGCTAAAGTAAGAGCATCTTCCAAATCGTAAATTGTTATATTGTCTTCATAATCAACTTTTTTTGTAATTATTTCATTAGTATATGAATTGTTGCAACTACTTAACATTAAAAATAAACTAAATATTAATATAACACTCAAAACTTTTTTTCTCATATATTGAATAGTTCCTTTACATTTTCTCTAATTATTTTTGATACTTCTTCTATGTTTGTATCTTTTATCTCAGCAATTTTTTCCACAATTAATGGAATATATTTAGGTCCATTTTCTTTTCCCCTATAAGGATGTGGGGTAAGATATGGAGAATCAGTTTCTGTGATTAAATCATTTAATGAGACACTTTCAACTGCTTCTTTCATTGTCCGATTATTTAGAAAAGTTATTGGACCAGAGATGCCTAGTTTAAACCCAAGTTTGATAAATTCTTTTGCCATTTCACTACTTCCACTATATGAATGAATAACTCCTTTTAGTTTTTGCATGCCATATTTTTGAAGGGTTTCATAGGTTTTTTGGATAGCATCTCTTGTGTGAATACTAACTGGTAAATTATGTTTTAAAGCTATTTTAATTTGTTTTATAAATGCTTGTTCTTGTTCTTCCAAAGTTGTTGTGTCCCAGTGCAAGTCATAACCAATTTCCCCAATTCCTATTACTTTATTCCTACTTGCATTTTCGTCTAACCACGCATATTCTTTATCAGTATAATCTTTAATTTCGGTAGGATGAAAACCAATAACCGCATAACAGCATTCATATTTTTCAGCTATTTCAATGGCTTTTTTACTGGTTTCTAAATCATAACCAACAACAATAAATTCTGTTACTTTGGCTTCTTTTGCTTCATTTATGACTTGATCAATTTTTTCATAAAGTATTGGATTATTTAAATGAACGTGTGTATCAATAAACATAATTTCACCTCTATTATATTATAACATTTTTTTAAAAAACTGCAAATGTTTTATTTGCAGTTAAATATTATTTTGATGAGACGCGTTTAATTCATCTAGTTTTTCTTGAATTTTTGATTTAACAAGACTGGCAAGTTCATTCTTATCTAAGCCATGATATTCTTCATAAGGAATTGGCTTTAAGTAATGCACTTCACAACTAACACGTTTTAATGAATTAACACCATATACTTTATATGTATCATATAGTGTCACTGGTACGATTGGACACTTCGTATGGAAGACAAAGTGCATACAGCCAGTATGGAAATCAATCATTGTATTTCGGTTATCATAGAAAATACCTTCAGGAAAAATAATGTAATTACGACCTGCCTTGATTTCTTCTTCTACTTCTCTAAATAGTTTAGCCGTACCTCTTAAGTCTCCAACTACTATTTTTTTCGCACCTAATACTTCTAGAAATTGTCTAATAAATAAAGCTTTACCACGATGAGCATTAAGAACAACCGTACAAGGTTCTTCATGACTTTCGATAATCGCAAGTCCATCATACCTACCTTGATGATTTGAATACATTACATAACCTGGTTCTTTTGGTAAGTTTTCAGTTCCATATACATTAACCGTAACTTTACTTGCCTTACTTACTTTATGAACAATTTTTCGACAATAATTGTATTTTTCTTTTTCACTATATCTTTCTTTATGTTGTATTATTTTCTTTAGCCCAAATATAAATCTAATACAACTAAATAAATGAGTAATTATAACTGTGTAAAATCTAAGCATGATTTACACCAAGTTTACTTAGCTATAACTTTATAGCTAGTAACGCCTTTGATTGTTTCACCATCTATTTGAAGGGCAGTTGGTCTATCAAATTCAACTTCAACTTCATGGGTTTTAATGATGTCAAGCATTTCTGTATGTTTAACATGAGCACCTTTAAAAATAGAAGGAAAAACCATTAAGGTTTTAAGTTTTCCTGAACCATGCATAACAACAGTTGTAACATAATGGTCTGGATCTAGGCGATCTTGGTCTGGAGCGATAATCATTCCACCACCATAGTATTTGCCTTTCATTGTAGGAGCTAGCCATACACGTTTATATTCTTTGGTTTCACCATTAATTGTAACTTTAGCATTTGGTGCTTTATAATGAAATAATAATCCTTTAATAGCAATAGAAGTATAATTAACTGGTTTTGTTGTTTTTTCTCTAAGTTCATCGCCAACTTCACAACAGTATCCATCAATACCATAGCCAACACCATTAATAAAACGATATTCTTTACCATTAACAATTACTACTGGTAAATTTTCTAAATATTCATTAATTTGAATTTTGCCATCTTCAGCTTTTTTACCTAAGTCATTTAAGAAATCATTACCTGTACCTGATGATAAGAAATAAACTTTACAATTAATCTTTAAATTTTTAACATCATTAATAAAGTGATTTAAAGTACCATCTCCACCAATAATAACAATTTCATCTTCAGCAGTTGTATCAGCTAAAATACTAGCATAGTCTACTTTATCTAATACACTTACTATTTTATATTCTCGTTCTTTATTTTCTAGAAATTCATCTAGTTTTTTTTGGCCTTCACCATTTTTAGATTTCGGATTGCATAGAATATAATTCATTTTCTTCCTCCTTTATTCCTAAATCTTCTTTCATAATTGTTCTTACCATATTAGAGATTTCATTAGTTGATAAATCTTTAATTTCATCATAAGTAAGAACTTTCAATATTTTCATTTCTACTTTTGTTCTTTTCCAAGGAAAGTTTTTATGGATGTTACTAGTTCCATGCATTGTACAAATTACAATTGGGCATTTTGCTTTTAACGCAATTTTAAAACAACCATTGTGAAATGGAAGTAATCCATCGCCATAATTTCTTGTTCCTTCAGGACTAACGCCAACTGAAGCAACATCATTTTCAATTAAATTTATCGCTTTTATAATTGTTTTCAAACCATTACGTGCGTTATCTCTATCTATTGATAAATAACAGCTACGCTTAATGAATGGTCCAGCAATTGGAGCTTTAAAATTACTAGGTTTAGAGATATGTACAAGATTGCTTTTTCTTAAAATATATGATTGAATAATCGGGTCAAATTTTGAACGATGGTTAAACACTAACATATATTTTTGATTGGTAGGTATTTTTTCCATGCCTGTCACTTTTACTTTCGCTCTTGCATAATTACTTAACATCTCCATTGTTATAACAACAAGCCATGCATAAAACTTGTTAGGCTTATCATATTCTTTCTTAGTATCAATAGTTAGTGATAGTAACCAAATGATGAAAAAATATAAGATAACTACTCCTATATAAATTCCGATAAAAAGAACAATCGGTATCCAAATTTCTTTCCATAATGTTATTTTCATAAGAAAAGAAATAAGAACTGTCAAGGCTAAACTTAGCCCTAAAAAAATCTTTTTAAGCATATTTATATTTTCCTTATCGTTATTTTATCCATGTTTTCACATGATACTTTACTA
The DNA here is from genome assembly GCA_900538885.1 of uncultured Mollicutes bacterium. GTDB lineage: Bacteria > Bacillota_I > Bacilli_A > ML615J-28 > CAG-313 > UMGS75. The sequence goes on along the minus strand of UQAI01000030.1, from coordinate 11,994 downwards.
TTATACCATAATTTTCGACTTTTTTCAACATCAATACTACCTAAGGTGTTGGTATTTAATATAAAAATAAAATAAAAAATAATTCTAAAAGCATAAATGCACAAAATTAATACATGAAAAATCACTAATTTTCAAGTGGCAAACTAAGATTATATCAATTTTTATTATTGTCAACGAAAATAATAACATATGTTACCGTTTTCGTTTTGTATTAAAATAAAATTTCATTCAAAAAAGTCTCCCATCTAAATGAGAGACTATTCTATTCAAATGATAATTAGTAAAACTAATTAGTTGTCAAGTTGTGAAACTGAACCAGCACCTACTGTACGTCCACCTTCACGAATTGAGAACTTAGTACCTTTTTCAACAGCGATTGGGTGAATTAAAGATACATGCATTTGTGTATTATCGCCAGGCATAACCATTTCAACGCCTTCTGGTAATGTGATAACACCAGTAACGTCAGTTGTACGGAAATAGAATTGAGGACGATAGTTAGAGAAGAATGCAGTGTGACGTCCACCTTCTTCTTTAGTTAATACGTAAACTTCAGCGTCAAATTCTGAGTGAGGAGTAACTGATTTAGGTTTTGCAAGAACTTGTCCACGAACGATTTCAGTACGGTCAACACCACGTAGTAATGTACCAATGTTGTCGCCTGCTTCTGCGAAGTCAAGTAATTTACGGAACATTTCAACACCTGTTACAACGCAAGAACGAGTAGGTTTGATACCAACGATTTCAACAGTATCGCCAACTCTAACTGTACCACGTTCAACACGGCCAGTAGCAACTGTTCCACGACCAGTGATAGAGAATACGTCTTCAACTGGCATTAAGAATGGTTTATCTGTTTCACGAACAGGGTCAGGGATGTATTCATCAACAACATCCATTAAGTGTTGAACAGCTTCACGAGCTTTAGGATCGCCTTCTAGAGCTTTTAATGCTGAACCACGGATAATTGGAGTATCATCACCAGGGAATCCATATTCATTTAATAATTCACGAACTTCCATTTCAACTAATTCTAGTAATTCTTCGTCATCAACCATATCGCATTTGTTTAAGAAAACAACTAGTTTAGGAACACCTACTTGACGGCTTAATAAGATGTGTTCACGAGTTTGAGCCATAGGACCGTCTGTAGCTGCGATAACAAGGATAGCACCATCCATTTGAGCGGCACCAGTAATCATGTTTTTAACGTAGTCAGCATGTCCTGGGCAGTCAACGTGTGCATAGTGACGTTTTTCAGTTTCATATTCAACGTGGCAAGTGTTGATCGTTATACCACGTGCTTTTTCTTCTGGAGCACCATCGATTTGGTCATAATCCATTTTCTTTGATAAGCCCTTATCTGCAAGAACTGAAGTGATTGCAGAAGTAAGAGTAGTTTTTCCATGGTCAACGTGGCCAATAGTACCAATGTTTACATGGGGTTTAGTACGTACAAATTTCTCTTTTGCCATAATTTTTTTATTTCCTTTCCTTTTAATTCATTATTATTTTATAATAAATAATCTTTTTTTGCAAGTAAAAGTGCTTTAATTATGCACGCTTTTTCATAATCTCTTCACAAATGCTCTTTGGACATTCTTCATAGTGATCAAATTGCATTGTATAATTGCCTCTACCTTGCGTGTTAGATCTTAAGGCCGTTGCATAACCAAACATTTGTGCAAGTGGCACGAAAGCTCTAATTGATTGAGTCTTACCGCGAGCTTCTTGTCCATCGATACGACCACGTCTTGTACTTAAATCACCGATTACTGTACCAACGTATTCATCTGGAACAATTACTTCAACAAGCATAATTGGTTCAAGAAGTGTAGGTTGACAAACTTTTGCAGATTCTTTAAAAGCAAGTCCACCAGCAACTTCAAAGGCAATTTGGCTTGAGTCAACTTCATGATAAGAACCAAACACTAATGTTGCTTTTATATCGATTGTAGGGTAACCAGCTAAATTACCATTAGCAAGGGCTCCTTCGATACCTTTTTGAATAGATGGGATATATTCTTTTGGAACGACACCACCAACAGTTTTATCGACAAATTCAAATCCTTTACCAGGGTTTGGTTCGAATTCAACTACGCAATCACCATATTGGCCACGGCCACCAGATTGACGCACGAATTTGCCTTGTACTTTGCCGGCTTTTTTGATTGTTTCACGGTAAGAAACTTGAGGTTGACCAACATTACATTCAACTTTAAACTCACGTCTCATACGGTCGACAATAATATCTAGGTGTAATTCACCCATACCAGCAATAATTGTTTGACCAGTTTCATGGTCAGTATATGTCTTAAAGGTTGGATCTTCTTCAGCAAGTTTTTGTAGGGCTACACCCATCTTGTCTTGATCGCCTTTTGTTTTAGGTTCAATAGCAACGTGAATAACTGGTTCTGGGAAAATCATTGATTCAAGAATAACTTGATTCTTTTCATCACACATTGTATCACCAGTTACTGTATCTTTTAAACCTACTGCCGCTGCAATATCGCCGGCATTAACTTCTTTAATTTCCGTACGATTATTAGCATGCATTAGAAGAATACGACCGATTCTTTCTCTTTTGTCTTTTGTAGAATTATATATATATGAACCTGATTCAAGTCTACCACGGTATACTCTAAAGAATGTTAACTTACCAACATATGGGTCTGTCATTACTTTAAAAGCAAGAGCGGCGAATGGTTGATCATCGGCAGCTTCAACAATTACTTCATTTCCATCTTTGTCATGGCCTTTGATTGCGGCAACATCAGTTGGAGATGGCAAGTAATCGATAACTGCATCTAGCACTTTCTTAACACCTTTATTTTTAAAAGCTGTACCACAAAGTACTGGGAAGAATTGAACTGATAGAGTAGCAGTACGAATTGCTTTCTTTAACATTTCAACTGTAATTTCTTCACCTTCTAGATAAGCCATCATTAAATCTTCATCAAAATCAGCGACAGCACTAATTAATTCATCACGGTATAGTTCAACATCATCAACCATATCGGCAGGTATTTCTATTTCATGTCCTGCTTCATCTACATGATTTTCATCATATAAAAATGCTTGTTTTGTTACTAGGTCAACAATACCTCTAAAATTGCTTTCAGCCCCAATTGGAAGTTGAATAGCATGGGCATTCGCACCTAATCTTCTTTCAAGTGATTCACAACTAAACTTAAAATCTGCACCAGTTTTATCCATTTTATTAACGAATACTAAACGTGGTACCATATAATCAGTAGCTTGACGCCAAACAGTTTCTGTTTGTGGTTCAACGCCCGCTTGTGCATCTAAAACCGTTACCGCACCATCGAGAACCCTTAACGATCTACTTACTTCAACTGTGAAGTCTACGTGTCCTGGAGTATCGATAATATTAATACGGTGATTATGCCAATAGGCAGTAGTAGCCGCTGAAGTAATAGTTATTCCTCTTTCCTGTTCTTGTTCCATCCAGTCCATAGTTGCTGCACCATCATGGGTTTCTCCTATTTTGTGGATTTTTCCTGTATGATATAAGACTCTTTCCGTAAATGTAGTTTTACCTGCATCTATGTGAGCCATGATTCCGATATTACGGGTATTTTGTAATGATATGTCGCGAGCCATTATTGTATTCTCCTAATTACCATTGATAATGAGCAAATGCTTTATTAGCTTCAGCCATACGGTGAGTATCTTCACGTTTCTTAACTGATGCACCTACTCCATTTGCAGCATCCATAATTTCTTTTGCAAGACGTTCTTCCATAGTTTTTTCATTACGAAGACGTGCATAATTTGTTAACCATCTTAAACCTAGAGTATATCTTCTTTCTTCTCTAACTTCAACTGGTACTTGATAGTTAGCTCCACCAACACGGCGAGAACGAACCTCTAATTGTGGCATAATATTTTCAAGTGCTTGTTTATAAACATCTAGTGGGTCACGACCAGTTGTTTTACCAACTCTTTCAAATGCACCATAGATAATTTGTTGAGCAACACCTTTTTTACCGTCCAACATAATGCTATTTACTAATCTAGTTACTAATACTGAATTATAAATTGGATCTGGTAATACTTTACGTTTTGGAACCTGTCCTTTACGAGGCATGATATTTCCTCCTTTCTCATATCTTGTTATTAATTTAAATACATACCTTATTTAGTTTTTGGGCGTTTTGCGCCATATTTAGAACGAGCTTGTTTGCGGTTTTCAACACCAGTAGTATCCATTGTACCTCTAATGATGTGATAACGAACACCTGGTAAGTCTCTAACACGTCCACCACGGATTAATACAACGCTATGTTCTTGTAGTTTATGACCAACACCTGGAATATAAGCTGTAACTTCAATACCATTGCTTAAACGAACACGGGCCATCTTACGAATAGCTGAGTTTGGTTTTTTAGGGGTCATTGTAGTAACACGTGTACAAACACCTTTCTTTTGAGGGCTGTTTACTTTAGTTTCTAATTTCTTTAAACTGTTGTAACCAATACCAAGATAAGGTGATTTAGACTTTCTAATCTTATCTTGACGTGCAGTACGAACTAATTGATTAATTGTAGGCATAATAGTTCTCCTTTCTTCCTAAATTTATTATGCATTACCACAGTTCCTGGTGGTTCAAATATGCATAAAATTTAGTCTTGACAATTGCCAAAACTTAACCTCATATATTATACTCATTTTGGGGTGTTTTGTCAATTTTGTTGCTTTCAGATTTCTATTATCATTTTAGTATTACCATTTTTTACAAATTATATGCAAAAAGAAACCATCTTTATAAAGATAGTTTCTTATTTATCAAATATGCTAGTACACTTGACAATACTATTTTTATTAAATCAAATAATAAAAATGGTACAACACATACAAGTAAACTGCTAATTAAATTGTTGTTGGTATTAAACATATACCAAACAGTTCCTATAAAGTAGCATACAATAGTGCCTAAAATCATTCCAATTGGATACATCCATATTTTGTTTTTAAACTTGTAAGTAAAAATTCCCGTTAATAGAGCAAGGGGAATGTAACCTACAATATAGCCACCAGTTACACCAACGATAACACTAATTCCTGCGCGATAGCTTGAGAATACTGGTACTCCTATAATTCCTACTAGTATATACACAAGTACGGAAATTGTGCCTTTTTTTGGCCCTAAAATAGCCACAATAAGGTAAATGATAAATGTGGCAAGACTTATTGGTACATCTCCTATTGGAATTGATATTGGTGATAATACACATATCATTGCGGCAGCAACACTTATAATTGCTATATCTTTTATTTTTTTGTTCATTTATTTTTCCTCATAAACTGTGTTTGTATTACTAAAATAAAAACTCACATCCCGCTCCAAATTAGAATCAAAGGGAAAGAAGACTTTGGAGCGATAGATGTGACACTATTATTATTGTTTATTTTTTAAGTTTTATACTTCTATAAATCATAAATTTTTGCATATTTTTCTTTTAAATATTTTACATAATATTTAGGATTAAACTCTTCACCGGTTGCGTAAACCAAAATTTCTTTTGGAGTTTTGCTGGCGCCGAACCTATGTACTTTTTCTTTTAACCACTCGTTAATTTTTTGAAGAGTGCCTTCCTTTATTGCTTCATCAATATCTAAGTCTTTTTTCATCGCATAGTATATTTGTGCCGCATATGCACTACCAAGAGCATAAGTAGGGAAATAACCAAATGAGCCACCTGCCCAATGGATGTCTTGTAAAATGCCTTGGGCATCGTTTGGAACATCAATTCCTAAGTACTCTTTGTATAGTTCATTCCATTTTTGGGGTAATTCATCAACCGTTATTTCTTTATTAAAAATCATCTTTTCAATTTCATATCTTACCATTATATGAAGAGGATATGTAAGTTCATCCGCTTCTGTTCTAATCAAGGTTGTATCAACAATATTAACATAATGATAAAAATCATTTAAAGTAACATCTCTTAATTCTTTTGGATATAATTTTTGAAGAGTATGATAATGAGTTTCCCAAAAAGCACTACTCCTACCAATTATGTTTTCATAAAATCTCGATTGTGATTCATGCATTGCCATAGTACTTCCACCACCAATTAAAGTATCATCTAAAGCGCTGTCACATTGTAACTCATATGTTCCATGTCCAGCTTCATGAATAACAGAAAAAATACTAGATGTAAGCAAATCTTCATAATAGTGATTTGTGATTCTAACATCTGTGGTTCCAAAGCCCGATGTAAATGGGTGTTCACTTTCTTTAATTAAGCCTCTAGTTTTATCAAAACACATTACATCCATTAAGTATGATGCAAATTCTTTTTGCTTTGTTATATCATACTTGTTTTTTATAAACTCAGTATTATAGTTATACCCCTTTGCTTTAATTTTTTGAACAAGTGGAACTATTTCTTTTCTAAGTTCTGAAAAGAACTTATCATAGAAAGCTTGCGTTGCTCCATCTTCATACTCATCAAGTAACACATCATAGCCTTGTAATTGATCAGTTTTTACATAATCAACATACTTCATATTAAAATCTATTATTTGTTTTAAAGTATCTTTAAATAAGCTATAGTCATTGTTGATTTTTGCATTTGTCCAAACATTACCTGATGAAGCTAGTAACATTTCATACTTTGTCATTTCTTTAGTTGGAACTAATAATTTTTTATTTATATTCTTATATTCCTTTATTATTTCCACTCTAAGTAATTCTGGTAGTTGATCTTTTGCTTCATATAATTCTCTCATCAATTTAACATTCTTTTTACTTAGCATTAATTTAGAAAGCATTTCTGATAAAACTCCAACTTGTTTAGACCGTTCTTCAAAACAACCAATTGGAGCTTCAGTTTCAGAATCCCAACTTATCATATAATTAACATAATAAAAAGCTTTTATTTTTTGACGAAGTAAACTATATTCTTTTATTTTTTGTTCTAGTTTATTCATTATACTATTCAATATCTATCTTATCATTCATTATTTCTTCTAAAGCAATACCAATACTCTTTATGTTTTTAGTTGATTCTAAATAGCATTTACCAGTCTCATCAATTTCATGAGCTCTTTTCGCAACAGCAATTACTAATTTATATTTAGAAGAAGATTTGTGAGTTAGTTGGTCAATTGATGGAAAACGCATACCATCTTTATCTTTTGTTTCAATCATATTATTCATTTCCTTTCATTAAGTTATAATATTCAGCTAAGCTACGATCACATTTGGCATGTTCTGCCCTAATGATAGCCATAATTTTGTCAGCCGCATTGTTAACATCATCATTAACGACAATATAATCATATGATGCAGCTTGCATTAGTTCTCTTGAGGCTTTGTCTAAACGTTCTTTTATCACTTCTTCATTTTCAGTGCCTCTTGTTCTTAGTCTGTCCTCTAAGGCTTTAAATGACGGAGGAGCAATAAAAATGAAGACAGCATCAGGTTTTTTAGCTTTTACTTGCATAGCGCCTTGAACTTCAATTTCTAGAACTACTTCATTACCTTTTTCAATTTGTTCTTCAACTTTATCATAAGGTGTACCATAAAAGTTACCAACAAATTGGGCATATTCTAGTAGATTACCTTTTTCAATTTCTTTCTTAAATTCATCATGAGTTACAAAATAATAGTCAACTCCATTTTGTTCACCCTCACGTGGTTTGCGTGTTGTCATGGAAATAGAGTAAACAAGATTATGTCCATCTCTATTAAATAACGCTTTTCGAACCGTTCCTTTACCAACTCCAGATGGTCCGGAAATAACGATTAGTAATCCCTTTTTGTCTAATTTCATAAAGCACCTCAAAAAATGCATATTTTTTAATATTTTAGCATTATTTAAGATAATTATCAACTTTTTTATTCTTTTTTTATTTCTTTTTAGTTTTTTAGTGTATAATAAATACTAAAAGGAGTGATTAGATATGAGTATGGATGGAATTTTTGTTCATTACTTAGTTGAAGAATTTAATTCTTTTTTAGCTAAAGGAAAAATAAACAAAATTTATCAACCTAATCCTTTAGATATTGTTATCCAAATAAAAAAAGATGGTGCCACGTATCAACTTCTTCTTTCGGCATCACTTGATTCTTCACGTTTATATTTGACTAAACAAACATTTGTTAATCCCGCTACGCCTGGTAACTTTTGTATGTTGTTACGCAAATACATTGAACGGGGAATCATTACAAACATTAAGCAATATCAAAATGACCGAATCATTATGTTCGAGGTCAACACATTTAATGAACTAGGTGATAATGTTAACTATCATCTAATTATTGAATTAATGGGACGTAATAGCAATGTTATTTTAATTGATGAAAATAATAAAATTATTGATGCTATTAGAAAACTTCCTCCAAGTGATGCAACCAGTAGATATATTATTCCCAAAGCAAGTTATGAGCTTCCTATTCAAGAAAATAAGGTAAACCCTTTTACTGATAATACTGATAATGTTTTGCTTGATAATATTCAAGGCCTTGCGAAAAACATTGAAAAAGAAATTGTTGAATATTACCACGGAGAAATTCTTGCTTTTTTATCCAAAAAGGTTAAACCAACTATTTATCAAAATGGTAATAAATTCGATTACTATTGTTTTGATTTAAATTCATATCAAATGATAAACAATAATTTCGTTACCTTATCAGAAATGCTGGATTACTACTATAACCAGTATAAAAAAACTATTAATTATAGTAATAGTGATTTAATTAAACAGGTTAAAAGATTAATTACTCATCAAAAAACTAAATTAAATAACTTAAATGATGATTTACTAAAAGCCAAAGATAATATCAAGTTTAAAGATTTAGGCATTTTACTTCAAGCTAATCTTTATAATGTTAAAAAGGGAATGTCAAGTATTACTGTTACTAACTTTTTAGGAAGTAATGAAGAACTTACAATTTCTTTAAACCCAGAGCTTGATCCTAGTAAAAACTTAAAACAAATTTTTACTAAAGGCAAAAAAGCAAGTAATGCTTTAATTGAAGTTCAAAAACAAATTGACAAAGTAACCAGTGAAATTAGTTATTTAGAAGACATACAGTCAATGATTGAGTTTTCGACTACTACTGAACTTGAGGAAATTAAACTTGATTTATTTAGTAATTCAGAACAATACAAAAATAAAGTTAAAAAATTAGCCAAAAAGAATAAGAAATTAGAAATTCAACATTTTACTTTTCAAGATGTAACCATTTATATAGGTAAAAATAATCTTCAAAACGATTACTTAACTAATAAATTAGCTAGAAATAATGACTACTGGTTTCACGTTAAAGATAGTAGTGGTGCCCATGTCATTGTTAGCGTCCCTGGAAATGCTAGTGACTATCAAATGAATGAAGAAACAATCAGACTCGCTGCTAACCTTAGTGCATACTATTCTAAATATTCTTCATCAAGTAGTGTTCCTGTTGATTATACTAAGGTTAAATATTTAAAGAAGATTCCGGGCATGAAAGGTTATCATGTAACATATACCAATCAAAAAACTATTTATATTGATCCTTCATATGATTTAATTAAAAATTATCTTCGTAAATAATCATACAAGAAAAACAGTAGATTTGTTCTCTACCATCATAAAGTGTTGCGAGTTGATATTTTATATCAATAACTATATTAGTTTGTAGTGTTTCTAAAAACTCATTAACTCTCATTTCTAAATCATGTTCATGATTTTCATCAAATACTTTTACTTTCATAAAATAAAACCCCTAAACTAGTATATCATAGTTGATATACTAATTTAGAGGTTTTTTGTCATAACAACAATATTGTTTTAATTTACAGTCATCACATTTAGGATTTCTACTAAAACATTGGTATCTACCAAAGAAAAGGAGAAGGTGATGGACCATATGATACTCAGTTGGTGAAAATTGGTTCATTAATGTATTTTCAACTTCTAATACACTATCAGTGCTATTTGCAAGGCCAAGCCGTTTTGAAACTCTTTCTACATGAGTATCAACGGGAATACGAGGTATTTTAAACCATTCAGTAAGAACTACATTTGCGGTTTTCTGACCTACTCCCGGTAAACTCTTAAGGCTTTCTAGAGTTGAAGGAATAATGCCTTGATATTCATTCACTACTTTTTTAGCCATGTTTATGATGTTAATAGCTTTATTATGATAAAGGCCTATTCTTCTAATATCATTTTCAACATCTTCTATTTTTGCTTTACTTAATTCATTAATGTTTGGATAATGTTCAAACAAACAAGGAGTAACAAGATTTACTGCTTTATCTGTGGTTTGTGCACTTAGCATTACCGCAACAAGTAATTCATAGTCATTACGATAATTTAACTCACAATGAGCATTCGGAAATAGCTCACATAAAGTATTATAGATATTTGTAGCTTTAACGGTGTTTGACATATACATTTTGTAACATTTGTTTGATATCTTCATCAACTTCTGTTACTTTTGTTCTTTCTTTTTTTCGATTAACTAAAATGGCATCAGCATACTTAAGATGTAATTTTTTAGCTTTTAAACTGTCAAGGATTGCTTGTTCAATATCTTCTATTGAATAGTTTAAATCTAACCAATGATTAATAATCATTAAGTCACTTGATGATAACACTTTTTGATAACAATTTTCCGCGTAACTTACTATCGTTTGAAGAGTAATTGTGCGATCTGTTTCTGGTTTATTTGAATCATTGTCAGTTAAATATTCACCAAGCATATCTATTACTTTATCTAAGTTAAAAGTTTCTTTACAATCATTGCTAATGGAAAGTTCTATATAACCTTCTTGAATTAATTTCAAAATAATATTTGATAGTACTTCTTCTGAAACTGTAACTTTTTCTTTTAAAGTACTTATTGATAGTAATGAATCTCCTTCATCTTGTTGAATGTATAAATGCATTAAAATCATTGCTTCTTGTTCATTTAATCTTAGTTTTTTATAATGTCTAATTAGCATTTCATTAAATGATATTGTTTTTGCCTTAATTAATTTACCAATACTATTCATATGATTACCTCGTTATTTGTTTTTATCTTTATGCTTTGTTTTTTTTGAAAGTATTAAATTTATTATTTTTCTAATTCCAATCGTTATTAAAATTATAAATCCTAGGGCTGGGGTAAATGGTAATGCCCAAAAAGCAAGCCAAGCACTAGAGTAACTTAGATGCCAAGGGTTTTTCGTAATAAAATATAACAGATATCCACCCCACCATGGACTAAAGAAAACCAACCATACTATAAAGAAAATAATAAGATTGAGCGGATCTTTAAGTTGATGATATAGCCATTTCCAAAATTGAATAAATTTATACCATATTTTTTTCAAGTATTACCTCTAATTTTTAGCCACTTTCTTTAAAGCATCAGCAGCTGCAGCTTGAGCTGCATCTTTTTTAGACCTTCCACATCCTCTTCCTAGTCTTATTCCATCTAGGTAAACTGACATTGTGAATTCTCTTAGGTGAGGTGGACCTTGAACATTTTCAAGTCGATATTCTACTGGTAGCCTTGTTTCAGCTTGAATATATTCTTGAAGTAAACTCTTATAATCTGTAAATTGACGTTCGTCAATCGCAAGAACATGTGGGAAAACTACTATTTCTAATAGTTTTCTAACTTCATCAATACTTCCTGATAGATATATCGCTCCTAAAAATGACTCAAAAGCATCTGACAAAATGGCTTGTCTTTGTCTTCCACCTGTTAATTCTTCACCATGGCCTAAAAGTAATAATTTATCTATTCCAACTTCTCTAGCATATTTGGCATTGGCATCTTCACATACATATGTAGCACGTAATTTTGTCATGTTTCCTTCAGGCATATCCTCGAAGTTTTTATATATATATTCCGCTACTAATAATCCTAAAATAGCATCCCCTAAAAACTCTATTCGTTCATTATGTTTTAGATGATGTTCATTAGCGTATGATGAATGAGTCATTGCTAGTAAAAAATTATCATAGTTTTTTACTTTAATA
>UQAI01000029.1 GCA_900538885.1 uncultured Mollicutes bacterium | reverse complement strand
AAAAAGAAAATAATAAGAAATAAGTATATATGTGGGTAACCATATATATACTTTTTAAAATTAGATGAAAGACTAAAAAAGTTCTACTTAAAATTTAAAAACTAATAAAATATAGTTTTTAATGCTTAGATACAATAAAACTAAAATAGGAAATAATCAAATAGAAATTAAGAATAGTGAAATTAAAAAACCATAAAATATGAAAATAGTGAGCAAACAATTTGCAAAAAAAGGGCGTTTTGAATATAATATTACAGGCTAAAAACGGACAGAGATATGCGAGGTTGCTGACACGCACGGAAAAGTTGCCGTGGTGCGTATGGTCAGGGAATTTGCATTGAGTCTATAGCTTAGAAAAGCTAGGAGGTAAAAACATGGCAAAAGAAAAAAAATTAAGAATAAGATTATTATCTTATGATCACAGATTACTTGATGAATCTGCAAAAAAGATAGTGGAAACAGCTAAAAGAACTGGTTCAAAAGTTTCAGGCCCAATCCCACTACCTACTGAAAAGGAAGTATTTACAATCATCCGTTCACCACACAAAGATAAAGATAGTCGTGAACAATTTGAACGTCGTACTCACAAACGTTTAATCGATATCGTAAATATTACTCCTAAAACAATGGATGCGTTAGTTCATTTAGAACTTCCATCTGGTGTCGAAATCGTTTTAAAATAGAAAGGAAGGTGCACTCATGGCCAAAGGAATCTTAGGTAAGAAAATCGGAATGACACAAATTTTTTCTGAAACAGGCTCTTTAATCCCTGTTACAGTAATCGAAGTAACTCCGAATGTAGTATTACAAAAAAAGACTGTTGAAACTGATGGATACAATGCAATCCAATTAGGTTACGCTGACAAACCTGAACGTCTAGCTAACAAACCTGAACTTGGACACGTTGCGAAAGTCAACACAGCCCCTAAGCGCTTCATTCAAGAAATCGCTGGGGAAGAAATGCTAGCGTTCGAAGTTGGACAAGAGGTTAAAGGAAATATATTCTTTGTTGGAGAATTAGTAGACGTAACTGGAACTTCAAAAGGTAAAGGTTACCAAGGCGTTATCAAACGTCATAACTTCCATTTAGGTCCTGCCGCACACGGTTCAGGATATCATCGTGGAATAGGTTCAATGGGATCTATCCAACCTGCACGTATTAAACCAGGTAAGAAGATGGCTGGTCGTATGGGCGGAGAAACAAAAACAGTTCAAAATCTTGAATTTGTTAAGTATGATGCTGAAAACAATGTAGTATTAATTAAGGGTAATGTACCTGGTGCTAACAATTCATTCGTAGTTATTAAGAATGCTGTTAAATCTAAAAAACCAGAATTAAACCCTGAAGCACTAGCATAGAAAGGAGTCAAATATGCCTAAAGTTGTTTTATACAATCAAAAAGGTTCACAAGTTGGTGAATTAGAATTAAGCGAACATGTGTTTGGTGTTGAAGATCATCAACAAGCCATATTCGATACTGTTATAGCTGAACAAGCTGCAAAGCGTCAAGGAACACAAAAAGCAAAGACTCGTTCTGAAGTTAGTGGCGGTGGAAGAAAACCATGGCGTCAAAAAGGTACAGGTCGTGCTCGTCAAGGTACAATCCGTGCTCCTCAATTTAGAGGCGGTGGTGTTGTATTTGCACCAGTTCCTAGATCATATGATTTAAAAGTTAATAAGAAAGTTGCTCGTCTTGCAATGAGATGTGCATTAAGTTCAAAAGTTCGTGAAAATCAAATCTTTGTTGTTGATTCATTAGAACTTGCTGATTTTAAAACTAAGAACTTAGTTGAAATCATTGATAACTTACAAGTTAAAGGAAGAAAAGTGGCAATCGTATTAGAAGATACAAACGCAAACGTTGAACTTGCAGGTCGTAATGTACCTTACTTACTAGTTCAACATTACAATCATATTTCAGTTTATGAAATGATGAATGTAAATAGTTTAATCATTACAAAAGCTGCTGTTGAAAAGTTTGAGGAGGTACTTAAATAATGAAATCAATGTATGATGTTATTAAAAGACCGATTATTACTGAAAAAACAAATGGTTTAGTAGAAAAATTACAATACACTTTTGAAGTTGATCCAAGTGCTAACAAAACAGAAATTAAAGATGCAATTGAAAAAATCTTCAAAGTTAATGTAGTAGAAATTAGAACAGTTAATGTTCATAGAAAAGCAAAAAGAATGCAAAGATTCGAAGGTTTCAAACCTGCTTATAAGAAAGCAATCGTTCGCTTAGCACCAGGTCAAACCATCGATAAATTTGAAATTTAATAGGAGGTTATCATGGCAATTAAAAAATATAAAGCAACGACAAATGGTCGTCGTAACATGTCAGTGTTAACATATGAAGAAATAACAACAGATACTCCTGAGAAAAGTTTACTTGCTCCACTAAACAAAAAAGGTGGACGTAACGCCCAAGGCTGTGTAACAGTACGTCATAAAGGCGGCGGCGAAAAACGTAAATATCGTATCATCGACTTCAAAAGAGATAAAGATGGTATCGAAGGTAAAGTTGCAACTATCGAATACGATCCAAACCGTAGTGCTAATATCGCTTTAATCAACTATGTTGATGGTGAAAAGAGATATATCATTGCTCCAGAAGGGTTAAAAGTTGGTATGTCAGTTTATTCAGGCGAAAATGTAGATATTACTGTTGGTAACTGTTTACCACTAGCTAATATCCCTGTTGGTACAACAATTCATAATATCGAATTACATCAAGGCCATGGTGGCCAATTAGTAAGAGCAGCTGGTAGCAGTGCACAAATTTTAGGACGTGAAGATCGTTATGTTCTAATTCGTCTTACTAGTGGTGAAGTTCGTAGAGTTCTTGGCGTTTGCCGTGCTACAATCGGTGGCGTTGGTAACCTTGATTATGAACTAGTAAATATAGGTAAAGCTGGACGTACACGTCATATGGGTATTCGCCCTACTGTTCGTGGCTCAGTTATGAACCCTAATGATCACCCTCATGGTGGTGGTGAAGGCCGTCAACCTATCGGTCGTAAGTCTCCAATGACTCCTTGGGGCAAAATCGCTCTTGGTCTTAAGACAAGAAAAACTAAAAATAAAACGAATGATCTTATCGTTCGTCGTAGAAACGGATAAGGAGGAAATGCATATATGGCACGTTCACTTAAAAAAGGACCTTTTATTGATGAACATTTAATGAACAAAGTTGTTAAATTAAATGAATCAAATCAAAAGAAAGTTATACAAACATGGTCAAGAAGATCAACAATTTATCCTGAATTCGTTGGACATACAGTAGCTATTCACAATGGTAAAGAACACATTCCTGTATATGTAACTGAAGATATGGTAGGACATAAATTCGGTGAATTCGCTCCAACAAGAACTTACCGTGGACACGGTAAAGATAAGAAAGCAGCTAAATAAGGAGGTTAATTATGGCAGAAGTTAGAGCAGTTGCAAAATCACTAAGAATTTCTCCACGTAAAACTCGTTTAGTTGTGGATCTAATTCGTGGTAAAAAAGTAGGTTTAGCTGTTTCAATTCTTAAGAATTGTGAATCAACAGTTAAAGAAGATGTCTTAAAAGTATTAAATTCCGCAGTAGCTAATGCAGATCATAATCTTGGCTTAGATGTTGACCAATTATATGTTAAAGAAATTTACGTTAATCCAGGCGCAACACTAAAGAGATTCCGTGCAAGAGCTAAAGGTAGCGGTAATAGAATTTTAAAAAGAACTAGTCACATTACAGTTGTAGTGTCAGACGGTCAAAACTAGGAGGAAACATATGGGTCAAAAGGTTAATCCGGTTGGTATGAGAGTTGGTATTATCCGTGACTGGGATGCAAAATGGTATGCACCTAAAACTAAAGTCGCAGATTTACTACTTGAAGATCTAAAAATACGTGAATACTTAAATAAATTTTATAAAGCTGCATATGTTTCACATATGGAGATCAAACGTACAGGCAAGAGAGTAATCGTTACTATTCATGCCGCAAAACCTGGTATGGTTATTGGTGCTGGTGGCGCTAAGAAGAATGAAGCTGTAGCAGCACTACAAAAATTAACTGGTAAAAATGTTTATATATCAGTTGCTGAAATTAAACAAAATGATGCAGACAAAGAAGCAAACTTAGTTGCACGCAAGATGGCAGAAGATTTAGAAAATCGTGCTTCATTCCGTCGTGTACAAAAAATGGCAATCCAAAAAGCTTTAAAAGCTGGTGCTAAAGGAATTAAAACTAGTATTTCTGGTCGTTTAGGCGGTGCTGAAATTGCTAGAAGTGAAGGCTATATTGAAGGAAGTGTTCCTCTACATACTCTTCGTGCTAATATCGATTATGCAACAGCAGAAGCTGCAACAACATATGGAAAGCTAGGAGTTAAAGTTTGGATTAATAAAGGCGAAATTTTGCCTGCAGCAAAAAATTCAAAAAAGGAGGCTAAATAAACTATGTTAATGCCAAAAAGAACTAAATATCGTCGTCCTCATCGCGTTAGTTATGAAGGCAAAGCAAAAGGTGGCAAGAAAGTTACTTTTGGTGAATTTGGTCTTCAATCATTAGAAGGTGCTTGGATTACAGATAGACAAATCGAAGCAGCTCGTATTGCGATGACTCGTTATATGAAACGTGATGGTCAAGTTTGGATTAAAATCTTCCCTCACAATATTAAAACTAAGAAACCGCTAGAAGTTCGTATGGGTTCTGGTAAAGGTGCTCCTGACGGATATGTAGCAGTTGTGAAAGATGGAACAGTTATGTTTGAAATTGGTGGCGTTTCTGAAGAAATCGCTCGTGAAGCATTAAGACTTGCTGCACACAAACTACCTGTTAAAACAAAATTTGTTGTAAGAGAAAGTGGTGATTGCTAATGGCTAGAAAACCTAAAGTAGAAAAAGTAGATAAAAAAATAGCAAAGAAGATCGCAGAAAAGAAATCTCTTGCAGGAAAAATTCGCGAATTAAATGATGTTGAAATTCAAAATAAAATTAACGACTTGAAACAAGAATTATTTAATTTACGTTTCCAAGCTGCAGTTGGTAAACTTGAAAATACTGCACAACTAAGAAAAGTTAAGAAAGAAATTGCAAGATGTTACACAGTTCTTACTGAACGTGAAACTGCATCTAGCAAGTAATCGGAGGTAACTTATGGAAGAAAGAAATAGTCGTAAAGTATATGTTGGCGAAGTTGTTTCAAACGTTAACGATAAAACAATAACAGTTAAAGTTGAAACACATCGTAGACATCCACTATATGGTAAAAGAGTACAATATACTAAGAAATTTACTGCACATGATGAACAAAATGTTGCAAAAGTTGGTGACATTGTAGAAATTATGGAATGTCGTCCACTTTCTGCTACTAAGCGTTATCGTTTAGTAAAAGTTGTTCAAGAAGCAGTAATAATCTAATAGGAGGTATTTACAATGGTTCAACAAGAAACAAGAGTCAATGTAGCCGATAACTCCGGTGCAAAACAACTTTTAATAATTAAAATTTTAGGTGGTTCAATCCACAAAACTGCAACAATCGGCGATATCGTTGTTTGTTCAGTTAAATCTGCAACAACAGGTGGCCAAGTTAAAAAAGGTGATGTTGTTAAAGCAGTAATCGTTCGTACTAAGAAAGCAGTAAGAAGAGAAGATGGTTCATACATCAAATTCGATGACAACGCAGCAGTTATCATTAAAGAAGATAAGAACCCAAGAGGAACTCGTATTTTTGGTCCTGTTGCTCGTGAATTACGTGAAAAAGATTTCATGAAGATCGTGTCTCTTGCTCCTGAAGTACTATAGGAGGTAAGCGTTTATGAAAATTAAAAAAGGCGACGTTGTAGTTATTACAACTGGTAATAATAAACCTATTAAGGGCAATTATACTACTGGTGAAGTATTACAAGTTTTACCTAAATCTAATCGTGTTGTTGTTAAAGGTGTAAATATTGTAACTAAACATAACCGTCCATCAAACGCTAATCCTGATGGCGGTATTGAAAAAAGAGAAGCTCCAATCAATGTTTCAAATGTAGCTTATCTTGATCCAGTACAAAAGAAACCAACTAAGCTTGGTTACAAAATAGAAAACGGTAAGAAGGTTCGCTATTGCAAACTTTCTGGAACTGTTATTAAGTAGAAAGGGGCTTGAATGGTTATGAATCGTGTCTTACAATATTATAAAGAAACTGTCGTAGCTGAATTAACAAAGAAGTTTAACTATACTTCAGTTATGCAAGTTCCAAAAATTGAAAAAATAGTAGTTAATATGGGTGTTGGTGATTCAATTCACAACTCTAAATTACTAGATGCTGCTTGTGAAGACTTAGCAACAATTACAGGTCAAAAACCTTTAGTTACAAAAGCTAAGAAATCTATAGCTGTATTCAAACTTCGTGAAGGTATGTCAATTGGTGCTAAAGTTACTCTACGTGGTGAAAGAATGTATGAATTCTATGATAAACTAGTTTCTATCGCTCTACCTCGTGTACGTGACTTCCGTGGTGTTAATGCGAATGCCTTTGACGGTCGTGGCAACTATACAATTGGTATAAAAGAACAATTAATTTTCCCAGAAATTAATTATGATAAAGTTTTAAAAATTCGTGGTATGGATATCGTTATTGTTACTACTGCAAACACTGATGAAGAAGGTCGTGCATTATTAACAATGTTAGGTATGCCATTTGCGAAGAAGTAAGGAGGTCTTTTGATTATGGCAAAAACATCCCAAAAAGTAAGATGCTCTCGCAAAGCAAAATTTAGTACAAGAGAATACACTCGCTGTGAACGTTGTGGTCGTCCTCATGCAGTTTATCGCAAATTCAAAATCTGCAGAATTTGTTTTAGAGAACTAGCGTACCAAGGATTAATACCTGGCGTTACAAAGGCAAGCTGGTAGAAAGGAAGGTCAAAGATTATGGTTATGACTGATCCAATTGCTGATATGTTAACTAGAATTCGTAATGCAAACCAAGCAAAACACGAAAGTGTTACAATGCCTGCATCACGTTTAAAATTAGAAATCTTAGCAGTTCTAAAAAATGAAGGTTATATTAGCGAATATGAAAAAATAGAAGACGGAAAACAAGGCGTAATTAAAGTTACGTTAAAGTACAACAATAAAGACAGAGTTATTAAAGGATTAAAGAAAATTTCTAAACCTGGTTTACGTGTATACGCTAAATCAAGTGAATTACCTAAAGTATTAAATGGTTTAGGTGTTGCAATTATTTCAACTTCAAATGGAATTATGACTGACCGTGAAGCTCGTTCTAAAAAACTTGGCGGCGAAGTTATAGCATTTGTATGGTAAGGTGATTATATGTCAAGAATAGGTAATAAACACATTCCACTTCCTGCAGGCGTTACTGTTACTGTAGAAGGAAATTTAATCACTGTTAAAGGCCCTAAAGGTCAATTAGAATTAGTAAAAAATCCTGATATTTCTGTAAATGTTGAAGAAAACAATGTAGTAGTTACTCGTCCTACTAATGATAAAGAACATCGTTCATTACATGGAACAACTAGAGCATTAGTTCATAATATGGTTGTTGGTGTTAGTGAAGGATATGAAAAAGTATTAGAAATCGTTGGTGTTGGATACCGTGCGCAATTACAAGGTAATACTCTTGTACTTAACCTAGGTTATTCTCATCCAGTTAATATGGAATTACCTAAAGGTATTTCTGTAACTTGTCCAAGTGCAACTGAAGTACATGTACTAGGTTGTGACAAACAAGTAGTTGGCGAATTTGCGGCTGAGATTCGTAAAGTACGTGGACCTGAACCATATAAAGGTAAAGGTGTTCATTACAAAGGCGAACATATCCGTCGTAAAGAAGGCAAGAAGGCTAAGTAGAAAGGAGAGACTAAGTAAAATGATCGTTAAAAAATCTAAAAAGATTGCTCGTCATGTACGCCATGAGAGAATCCGTAAAGTAGTTGAAGGTACTGCTGAAAGACCACGTCTTGCAGTGTATCGTTCTAATAAACACATTTCAGCTCAAATTATCGACGACAGCAAACATATGACTTTAGTTTCTGCCTCTACATTTGAAAAGGGCAATAAACTTGCTGTTGGTTCTAATCTTGAAGCTGCAAAATTAGTTGGTACAACTATCGCAACAAGAGCTAAAGAAGCTGGAATCACTGAAGTAGTATTTGACCGTGGTGGATTCTTATTCCACGGACGTGTTAAAGCGTTAGCAGATGCGGCTCGTGAAGCCGGACTAAAATTCTAGGAGGCAGACATGAGTGAACAATTAAAAGTTGTAGAAGAAAAACAATTTGAAGAACGTGTCGTTGTCATCAATCGTGTAACTAAGGTTGTTAAAGGTGGTAGACGTTTCCGCTTCGCCGCATTAGTTGTTGTTGGTGACTACAATGGTCAAGTTGGTTTTGGTACTGGTAAAGCTCAAGAAGTTCCAGAAGCAATTAAAAAGGCTGTTGAAGATGCTAAGAAAAATCTTATTACTGTTCCTATCGTTGGTTCAACAATTCCACATGAAATTACTGGTATAAGTGGTGCTGGTAAAGTATTCTTAAGACCTGCTCCAGCTGGTACTGGTATTATCGCCGGTGGACCTGTTCGTAACGTTGTGGAACTTGCTGGTATCAAAGATATCGTTTCTAAATCACAAGGTTCAAATACACCAATCAATATTGTACGTGCTACATTTAAAGGACTTCAAGAGTTACGTACAGTTGAAATGGTAGCTGAACAACGTGGAAAGGCAGTAGAAGAAATTCTATAGGATGATGGATATGAAAAAAGCTAAAGAAGTTAAAACTGTAAAAATTAAATTAGTTAAAAGTCCTATTTGCTGTCCTAAAAATCAACGTGACACTTTAAAAGCTCTTGGTTTAACTAAGATGCAACAAGAAGTTGTTAAAGTTGATAATGAAGCTATCCGCGGTATGATTAAAACAGTTGGACACTTAGTAAGTGTTATTGAAGGATAGGAGGTACTAGTATGAATTTAAATGAATTAAAGCCTGTTGAAGGTGCTAGACACTATAAAAAACGTGTTGGTCGTGGTGTTGGTAGTGGCATGGGTAAAACAGCTACTCGCGGACATAAAGGCCAAAACGCACGTAGCGGTGGCGGCGTTCGTCCTGCATTTGAAGGTGGACAAACTCCATTATTCAAGCGTCTACCTAAACGTGGTTTCACTAATATTAACCGTAAAGAATTTGCAGTAGTTAATCTTGGTGATATTAATAATAAATTTGAAGCTGGTTCTGTTATTGATGTTGAAGAATTAAAACAAGCTGGTTTAGTTAAAAAAGAGTATGAAGGAGTGAAAATTTTAAGCAATGGAGAATTAACAAAAGCTGTAACAATTAAGGCTCAAAAATTCTCTAAGGCTGCAACCGAAAAAATTGCCGCAGTAGGTGGAACAGCAGAGGTGGCTTAATATGAAGAAATTCTTTTCTAAGAAAGTTGTTCTTGGCATATTATTTACTGCCTTATGCTTGCTAGTATGGAGAATTGGAATTCACATTCCTGCTCCATTCCTAGATTACACTAGAGAAACTACAGATAGTAATATTTTTGGTTTCTTAGATATTTTCACTGGTGGTGCTCTATCACAATTCTCTGTTGTTGCGTTAGGCGTAAGCCCATATATTACTTCATCTATCGTTGTTCAATTATTACAAATGGACATCATTCCTCAATTTAAGGAATGGAGTGAAGAAGGTGAAGCTGGTAAAGAAAAACTAAATCGTTGGACAAGATACATTGCTTTATTCTTAGCATTTGTTCAAGCTTTAGCTTTAATTATTGGTTTCAAAGTTTCTTATGGATATAATTATCTTGAATATATACCAAATGTTGATTATAATATTTTCACATATATTTATATGGCAATAGTTCTTACTGCTGGTACAGCATTTGTTCTTTGGTTAGCTGACCAAATCACAATGCGTGGTGTTGGTAGTGGTACTTCTATTATGATCGTAGCTGGTATCGTTGCAAGTTTTCCTTCAATGATCGTATCAATGGTTAAATACTTTATAACTGGTGAAGATTATGGATATAAATTCCGTGTTGGTAATGCTGCTGATGGCGCATTAAAATGGCAAGGTCCATTCTTCTTCGTTCTAATGTTATTATTCTTTATTTTAATCGTTATTGGTGTTGTTTGGATGGAAGGTTTACAACGTAAGATTCCAATTCAATATGCGAATAGACCTGCTGCTGCAAAATTACGTGGTGCACAAGATTCTAATATTCCAATTAAACTTAATACCGCTTCAGTAATACCGGTAATTTTCGCATCGACATTATTATCTCTACCAATGACTTTAATCAATTTCCTACAACAAGGAGGAAATGAAATTAATCAATGGTGGGATTGTATATTTAACTATCAAAAACCAATTGGCTTTGCAATTTATATGATTCTAATATTTGTATTTGCTTTCTTCTATTCATTCTTACAAATAGACCCTGATAAGATGGCAGATAATTTAAAGAAACAAAATGCTTATATTCCTGGTATTAAACCTGGTGAAGCAACTGCACAACATATTTCAAAAGTATTGTTTAAAGTTACTTTACTTGGTGCTACATACCTTGCAGTATTAGCAGCATTACCAATCATCGTATCTGCAATATTCACTGATTTACCTTCTTCAGTTCAAATCGGTGGTACAAGTTTAATGATCGTTGTTGGTGTTGCAATTGAAACTGTAAAACAAATGCAAACTACTTCTCAATCTCAAGAGTATCGTGGTTTCATTGAATAGGTGATAGGTTTATGCACTTGATTTTAATGGGTGCACCTGGTTCAGGAAAAGGGAGTTATGCGGCAGTGCTTAAAGAGCACTACCGTGTACCTCACATTTCAACAGGTGAAATATTTAGAGATGCAATCGAAAAGAAAACCCCAATGGGATTAATAGCAAAAACATACATTGATAAAGGGAATTTAGTTCCTGATGATATTACAAACGAAATTGTTAAAGAAAGATTAAAACAAAAGGATTGTGAAAATGGTTTCTTACTAGATGGCTATCCTCGAACAATTGCACAAGCAGAAAGTTTAACTAAGATTTTAGATGAACTTGGTATAACTCTTGATGCAGCAGTCAACTTAGAAGTTGATGATGATTTAATTGTTAGAAGAATAGTTAATCGTAGAAGTTGTCCTAAATGTGGAAAAGGCTACAATTTAATTACATATCCTCCAAAAAAAGAAGGTATATGTGATGTATGTAATACTCCACTATTTACAAGAAAAGATGATAACGAAGAAACTGTAACAAGTCGCTTAGACGTATATAATAAACAAACAAGACCTTTGGTTGATTATTATGATAAACTTGGAAAATTAGTATCTATTGATAGTAATGGTACAATAGAAGATACTGTCAAAGATATTATAAAAACTTTGGAGGCATAATGGTTACAATTAAGAGTGAAAGAGAAATTAATTTAATGAAGGAAGCTGGCTATATTGTTGCACTTGCACATGATGCAGTTGAAAAAGCGATAAAACCCGGTGTTTCTACTAAGGAATTAGATAAGATAGCTTTTGATGTTATAACATCCCATGGAGCTATTCCATCATTCTTAAATTATAATGGATTTCCTGCCTCAATATGCGCTTCTATAAATGAAGTCGTAATTCATGGAATTCCAAGTCCAAAAACAATTCTAAAAGATGGTGATATAATTTCCATAGATATTGGAGCAATCTATAAAGGATATCATGGAGATGCTGCACGTACTCACTTATGTGGAAATGTAAGTGCAGAAAGAAGAAAACTAGTTGAAGTAACAAAACAATCATTCTTTGAAGGTATAAAACAAGCTAAACCAAATAATAGGTTATCTGATATATCTCATGCTGTTCAACAATATGCCGAAAGTTTTGGCTATGGTGTTGTAAGAGATTTTACAGGTCATGGTATCGGAACTAGAATGCATGAAGATCCTGCAATTCCAAATTACGGAGAACCAGGACATGGCTTAATTTTAAGAAAAGGTATGACCCTTGCAATTGAACCAATGATAACTGCTGGAACATACAAAGTTAGAGTTCTTGCTGATGATTGGACAACAATTACTGCCGACCATAAAGACAGTGCACATTACGAAAATACAATTGTAATCACTGATGATGGTTGTGAAATATTAACTAAATTAAAGGAGAATGAAAATTAATGTCAAAAGATGATGTTTTCGAAATGGAAGGAATAGTTGTAGAAGTTTTACCAAATACAATATTTAAAGTGAAATTAACTGCAAATGAACAAGTAATCACGGCCCACGTTTCTGGTAAAATCCGCATGCATACGATACGCATTTTACCAGGTGATAAAGTACTTGTTGAAATATCACCATATGATTTAACACGTGGACGTATAACACGCCGTTATATAAATAAAAAATTATAGGAGGTTCAAAAATGAAGGTTAGACCATCAGTTAAACCCATTTGTGATAAATGTAAAGTAATTAAAAGACATGGACGTGTTATGGTAATATGCTCAGCATATCCTAAACACAAACAAAGACAAGGATAATATAGGAGGCTTATAAGAAATATGGCACGTATATCTGGTGTGGATATTCCTAGTGATAAACACGTATCAATATCCCTAACATATATTTATGGTATCGGCAGACCTACTGCTCTTGAAATTTTAAAAGCAGCAAATGTTGATCCAGAAAAAAGAGTAAAAGATTTATCTGAAAACGAATTAACAGCAATTCGTCAAGAAGTAGCTAAACGTCACGTTGAAGGTGATTTACGTCGTGAAGTAGCATTAAATATTAAACGTTTAATGGAAATTGGTAGTTACCGTGGCCTACGCCATCGTAAAGGTTTACCAGTTCGTGGTCAAAGAACAAGAACTAATGCTCGTACTCGTAAAGGCCCAGCTAAGACTGTAGCTAATAAGAAGAAATAGGAGGCGTAGAAAATGGCTCGTAAAGTAGTTCGTAAACGTCGTGTAAGAAAGAATATACCTTTAGGTGTTGCACATATTCATTCAACATTTAATAATACAATCGTAACAATTACAGATCCAGTAGGAAATGTAGTATCATGGAGTAGCGCAGGCGTAGTAGGCTTTAAAGGTAGTAAAAAATCAACTCCATTCGCAGCACAAATGGCTTCAGAAGCATGTGCTAAAGCAGCAATGGAAAATGGTATGCAAAAAGTAGAAGTTACTGTTAAAGGCCCAGGCCCTGGTCGTGAAGCAGCTATTCGTTCTTTACAAGTAGCTGGTCTTGATATTATTTCAATTCAAGATGTTACACCAGTTCCTCATAATGGATGTCGTCCTCCAAAACGACCTCGTGGCTAATAACTAATAAATGCTATTTGTAATAGCAGTATTTCAAAAAAATACAGAATATTTCAAATCATTTATATTAGGAGGAAAAAAGTGAGAAAAATTAAATTTATTCGACCAGAATTAAAATTTGTTAATGATTCAGGAATAGTAGATCCTAATTATTGTAAAATAGTATTAAGCCCACTAGAACGTGGATATGGTATAACAATTGGTAATGCTTTAAGA
Organism: uncultured Mollicutes bacterium; assembly: GCA_900538885.1. Classification (GTDB taxonomy): domain Bacteria; phylum Bacillota_I; class Bacilli_A; order ML615J-28; family CAG-313; genus UMGS75. The sequence continues at coordinate 7,027 of UQAI01000029.1, read as the reverse complement.
CGAGTTCTATTATCATCACTTCCAGGTGCAGCTATTGTTGCAATTCATATGGAAGGCGTTGATCATGAATTTTGTGCCGTTCCTTATGTTAGAGAAGATGTAACTGAAATTATTTTAAACCTTAAAACAATCATTTTTACAATTAATTTTGATAAAAATGAAAAAGGTGAATACAATGATGACAATGAACTTTGTCATTTACAAATATCTGTTGCTCTTCCTAGTATCGAAGAACAAAAGAAAGCTGGCGTAAAAGAAGAAGATTTACAATATACAAGAGTAATTAGAGCTAGCGATATTTCGCTTGATTCTACTGAAATAATTCAAATCGTAAATGCCGACCAACCTATTGCGACACTATCTGCAGGTGGTAAATTTGAAATGGAAATGTTTATAAGAAATGGTGTTGGCTATGTTAATGCTGAAGAAAATAAACGATTCTGCAAAGAAGGCAATAATAGAATAGTAGGACTTCTTCCAATTGATTCAATTTTTACACCTATTACAAAATGTCGTTATGATGTAACTAAAACAAGATATGAAGACAACTTCGATTGTGATTTATTAACACTTGAAGTTTGGACTAATGGTAGTATCAAAGCAACTAATGCATTAAGTATGGCTGCAAAATTCTTAGATGAACATTTCTCAATAATAGAAGATTTAAATACTTATATTAAACAAAGCGAGAATATGACTCAAAAAGAAGAAGTAGTTACTAATAGCAAAATGGATCGTAAAATTGAAGATCTTGATTTATCAGTTCGTTCTTATAACTGTCTAAAACGTGCTAACATTAATACTGTTGGTGAATTAACACAAAAGACAGAAGAAGAAATGATGAAAGTTCGTAACTTAGGTCGTAAATCATTGAAAGAAGTTGTACAAAAACTTCGTGAAATTGGTTTAGATCTTAAAAATAGTACTGGTGCATCATTCTTAGATGATGATGAAGAATCAGACGAAGAATAGTAGAAGAGGAGATAAAAAATATGTCATTAGGTTATCGTAAATTAAGTCGTAAAAGTAGCCCTAGAAAAGCCTTACTTCGCGATTTAATCACTGATTTAATTATAAATGGTCGTATTGAAACTACTGAAGCAAAAGCAAAAGAACTAAAAAGATTAGCTGATAGAATGGTAACATTAGGTAAGAAAAACACTCTTGCTTCTCGTCGTCAAGCAGCTCAAATAGTTCGTTTTGAAAAAGATGCAGAAGGAAATTATGCGATTCAAAAATTATTTAATGAAATTGCTCCTAAGTATGTAGATCGTAATGGTGGTTACACAAGAGTATTAAAACTTGGTCCTCGTCGTGGCGATGCAACTGAAATGGCAATCATTGAATTTATCTAATATGTAATTAGATTTAATTGTGAATAAAATACACCCTAGTGATAGGGTGTTTTTTGAATCCTAATTTATGTGATTTAGTTGAAAAGTTTATAATAAAATGATATAATATCAAAAACGAGGTGTAATATGCGAGTTAGAATTAATGACGAAAGAACAGGCAACTCTCCACTTGTTTATAACGAATCTTTTTGGACTGGAAAAAGAGAAGTAATGTACAATGGTGCTTTGTGTAGTAAAATTTCAAAAAGTGAATTTGCTTACAACAATGAAGATGGAGAATTTAAAACAATCTATATAAAAGGGAATCAATTTGTTGGATTAAAACTAATAATTAACAACAATGAAATAGTACTTGTGGAAACAACTAAATGGTATATTTGGCTGTTAGCAATTTTGACAACAATATTAGAAATGCTATTCATTTTCGGAGGATTAATTGGTGGTGCTATATCAGGGGTTTTATTCTGCTTAAAATTATTACTTTCCAAAAAAGGAAAGAACGCACTGCTACAAATTTTAATTGTTTTAGGAATATCTGTTGTTTATTCAGTTACAGTGCTAATAATAGCGTTTGTCTTTGGCTTATCAATTGGTATAATTAGGGTGTTGTAAAATAATTATGAAATTAGAACAATTATTAGATTATTTATATATAGTACCGGCTGCACTTATAGCTATTATTTTACATGAACTTGCTCACGGATTAGTATCTTTTTGGTTAGGCGATCCTACTCCAAAAGAAACAGGCAGACTTACATTAAATCCATTAAAACATTTAGATCCCATTGGTGCGTTATGTTTAATATTTTTTCATTTTGGTTGGGCAAAACCTGTGATTATTAATCCGTCATATTATAAAAATAAAAAAGTAGGCATGACTCTTGTTGCCCTTGCTGGTCCAATTATGAACTTTATAATAATGATTATTTCATTTGTAATTATTGGAATCACTTATGCGATACAATACCATAATGGTTTAGGGTATAATATAGTGTTTGAAATTATCTATAATTTCTTTTCTTATCTTGCAATACTAAACATAGGGTTAGGTGTATTCAATTTAATTCCAGTTCCTCCACTTGATGGATCTAAAGCTATAGGAATTGTACTTCCAAAAGGTGCATATGAAGAATATATGGGATATCAAAAGTATGGAACTTTCTTCATGATGGGTATAATGCTTGTAATATATATATTGTCGTTCTTTAATATTGACTCTCCGATTCTTAAAATTACAGAAAGTATATATAATTTCTTTATAGAACTTATATATAAAATAGTTATGTAGCTCACAATTTGTTGTGGGCTTTTTTCTTTATAATATTAGGCAAATATGTTATAATATATATATAATTTATGCGGAGGTGACTATGAAGATTGAATTCAAAAATGTTTGTTTCAAATATGATGATGATTCTAGACTTGATGATGTCATAAAAAACATATCTTTTGAAATTAAACCTGGTGAAATGATTAGCATTCTTGGACATAATGGTAGTGGTAAGAGCACCATCGCTAAATTAATGATGGGCCTACTTCAACCAGATTCTGGTTCGATATATATAAATAATGTTGATACGACTGATAATAATATTACAGAGACTGAACTTGATAAACTACATGCAAAAATGGGAATAATATTTCAAAACCCCGATAATCAGTTTGTTGGTGTTACAGTACAAGATGATATTGCGTTTGGTTTAGAGAACCATCAAATTCCTAGAGATGAAATGATTGAACGAATTAATAAGTATGCAAAACTAGTTAATATGGAAAAATACTTACTAGTAAGTCCTGAAGATCTATCAGGTGGTCAAAAACAACGTGTTGCGATAGCAGGTGCTCTTGCGATGGAAACAGAAACAATAATATTTGACGAGGCAACATCAATGCTAGATCCTAAGGGAACATCTGAAATTATTGAAATGATAAAAAAACTAAAGAAAGAAAGTACTAAGACAATAATAACAATTACTCACAACCTAGAAGAAGCTGTTTTTGCAGATAGGGTCATTGTTCTTAATGAAGGGCACATTGTATTAGATGGAAAACCGCAAGAAGTATTAAAGGAAAAAGAGATATTGGAAGCCAGTGGCTTAACATTATTAGATAGTCTTGATATCATGAATAAAATTAAAAATTTAAACATAACAAAAAAGAAAGAATTAGAGGAAGCATTATGGGACTTAACTTTCAAAATGTAACGTTTAAATATTTTAAAAAAGCTTCCAATAACACATTAAACAATATTAATATTAGTATTAATAATAATGATGAATTTATAGCAATCCTTGGCCATACAGGTAGTGGAAAATCAACATTAGTACAATTGATGAATGCCCTACTTTTACCAACTGGTGGTACTATTCAAATTAATGAACAAGTTGTTTCGAACAATAAAAGAAAAAATGCCAAAATAAAATTTAAATTAATTAGAGCGCATATAGGTCTTGTTTTTCAATTTCCCGAATATCAACTATTTGAAGATACAGTGATGAAAGATATTTTATTTGGACCCAAGAATTTTGGAATGAAACCTGAAGAGGCAAAACAAGAAGCGGATAAAGTGATAAAACTTTTAAAAATTCCTGAAGAAATATTGGATAGATCACCATTTTCTATTAGTGGTGGCCAAATGAGGAAAGCCGCAATAGCAGGAATTCTTGCTAGTAATCCTAGTATCTTAATACTTGATGAACCAACAGTAGGACTTGATCCGAAAAGCAAATTAGAATTGATGGAATTGTTACAAAATCTTCAAGCTGAAACTCATAAAACAATTATAATGGTTTCCCATGATATGAATGTTGTTGCTCAATATGCAAAGCGAATCATTGTTATGCGTGAAGGTAATGTAGTATATGATGGGCCAAAAAGCGAATTATTTCAAGATGTGAGTAAATTATCAAGTTTTAACCTAGGACTTCCAGAATGCGCTAAAATAGCCCTAGAACTTAAAAATAGAGGGCTCATTGAGTTTGATAATATTCCATTAACAAAACAAGAATTGTTAAGACTAATCATAAAAGAACATAAAGAAGGTGATTATCATGAATGAGAAAATCGCCTTTGGCCAGTACTATAATGCTAATAGTATAATTCATAAACTAGATCCAAGAATTAAATTACTTGGTTTAATAGTATTTATGTTAATCGCCTTTTTAATTCCTTTTAATAATTTTGTTTTATTAGGTATTCTTGCATTAGTAATTATTATAATTATTTGTTTATCTACAGTTCCAATTATAAAATATTTAAAAAGTTTAAAGCAGATTGCCATTTTGTTAATATTTTCATTCATCTTCCAACTATTGACAAATAAGAATGGTGAACTAATCACAGAGTTTGACTTGTATTTTAGTATATTCAGTATAGATGTTGTTGTTCTTATATTTTTCTTATTTATTGTACTTAGAAAATATATACCTGCCAAAATGTTGGTATTTCTATTATTACTAGGTTTGAGTATATATATATTCACATTTACTTTTAATATGAATATTTTATGGAATCCAACTATAAGGATATATAAGGGAGGGTTAATATCTGGTTTATTCATTATTTCAAGAGTTTTCTTAATAATTTTATTATCAACAACTTTGACATTGACAACTAAACCACTAGATCTTTCCGCCGCAATAGAGTGGTATTTAAAACCACTTGAGTTAATAAAGCTAAAACCGTCAATTCTTGCGATGATGATATCAATTGCATTAAGATTTATTCCAACTCTATTTAATGAAACTGATAAAATCTTAAAAGCCCAAGCATCTCGTGGTGTTGATTTTAAAGAAGGAAAGTTGCATACTCAAGTTAGACAAATAATATCACTGCTAATTCCAATGTTTGTAATTGCATTTAAAAGAGCATTAGATCTTGCTGATGCGATGGAAGCAAGGGGATATATACCAGGTGAAAAAAGAACTAGACTATATCAACTTAGATTTCATATTAAGGATTATGTAGCTTTAGTTATTTTGACTTGTTTACTTGCTGCATTAATAACATTGAAGGTGTGGCATGCGATATAAAATGATAATTAGTTATGATGGTGCGTACTTTTATGGTTATCAACGTCAAAAAAGCAAAATTACAGTACAAGAAGAAATAGAAAAATGCTTGACTTTAATTTTCAAACAACCAGTAGAAATTAAAAGTGCTGGTAGGACAGATGCTAAAGTTCATGCAATAGGTCAGGTTGCTCATTTTGATAGTGAACAAGTAATACCATTAAGTCAGTTGAAAAAGGCAATGAATAAAATTTTGAAGCCACATATATATATTAAAGAAATAGAAATAGTTGATGATTCATTTCATGCAAGATATGATGCTATTAAAAAAGAGTATCGCTATTACATTTCAACTAATGAATATGATCCATTAAAATCGCAATATATATATTTCTATCCCTATAAGATAGATATTGAGACTATTAAAAAAACATTACTTTATTTTATAGGTACAAAAGATTTTGAAAGCTTATCAAAGGGACATGATAAAGAAAATACAGTTCGAACCATTTATTCATTTGATGTAAATGAAAATAATGGCACATATGAATTTTCTATTGTTGGTGATGGGTTTTTAAGAAATATGGTTAGAATTATTATTGCGTTAATATTGAAGGTTAATGAAAACAAGTTAACAATAAATGACATTAATAAAATAATTGAAGCTAGAGATAGAACTAAGGCGCCTTGGACTGCTCCAGCTGAAGGATTATATCTGTATAAAATATACTATAATAATAAATAAAAAAGCCACAATGTGACTTTACTTATTTATTAAATTAACAGCAAGAATAACAATGCCTAAAACCGTTAAGATTATACCTGTTACTCGATTAAGAGTGGCAGGTTTTGCTTTATTCGCAAGTACGGCTGCAATCCTTGCCCATAGCAAAGTTGAAACAATGCAAATGATTAAACACCAAAGATCAGGCATACCGCCAATTACAAAATGGCTAATTGAACCAGTTAATGCGGTAAATGTCATAATAAATACACTTGTTCCAACTGCGGTCTTTAGCTCATATCCTAAGACGCTAGTTAAAACTAGTAACATCATCATTCCGCCACCAGCACCAATGAACCCACAAATAAATCCAACAAGTGATCCCATAATAATGGATTGAATCACTCTTTTTTTCCTACTTACAGATTCCATTTTTTCTTTAGTGGTCATAACAGGTTTTATAATAAATTTAATTCCTAGTAACATTGTCATAAAAACTGAGAAATTCCCCATAGTATTGCTAGGAACTAACTTGGCAATTAGGCTACCTACAAGAGTAAATATCAAAACTGTGACCAACATAATAAGTCCATTTCTAATATCTAGGTTTTTGCTTTTGCCATATGTATAAGCACTAATAGCACTAGCTAATACATCACTAGCAAGTGCAATGCCAACAGCCATATAAGGATCCATTTTTAAGAAAGTAATAAGTATTGGAGCAATAACTGCCGCTGCACTCATTCCCGCAAAACCTGTTCCTAGTCCTGCTCCAATTCCTGCAATAAAACATACAATGATTATTTTTAACATAGATATCTCCTACAATTCATATTGCTTGTTATAGATTATATTATATCACTTTTTGTCTAAAAATAAAAGAAAAAAAATTATATAAAAAATTACTTGGTAAGTTGCTCTATAATTAAATTATTTTT
>UQAI01000028.1 GCA_900538885.1 uncultured Mollicutes bacterium | reverse complement strand
CTCCTTCTAGTTTTCCTCCATCTAGTTCATAGGTAATACTATGTTTGATTTCAGTTTCATCTTTACCGACTTTAATTGAATCACTATTTACAACAGCTTCGCCTGATTCAGTAGTATAAGTAATTGTTATTATAAATTCATACTCTTTACTTGTTAAATCTAAATCAGAAACCGTAACTACATCACTTTTCTTTGTTAAAGCTACTTTTTTATCGCCATATATAAGTTCTGCTTTTACTACTACGTCATCATTATCAACATAACTATATTTAAAGATAACTTTATTTCCCATTTCTCTAAAAATAGTAAATTCTGTAATTTGAGGAATATCATAATTTAATGTAGTTATATGTGTAGGAGCTGTTACACGGTAATAAGTTTTTTGAGTTGTAGCATCATATAGTTCATATTTATATACTACTTCATAATCTGTTTCTTGTAATAAGTTGGTAACTTCTACAGTTAAATCTGTAAACGGAATTTCTCTTTCCTCTATAACCACAACAACATTTTTAATTTGTTCATTTGGTTCCATTTCTAGTTTGAATGAGTTTTTATTGAGATTTACAACTTTAATATCAGGAGTTGGGCCATCATATAGTTTTGTTGTTGCTTTAATTTTTGAAGTCATTGCTTTTGATTCTTTAGTTGTTGGACCTTCTTGTTGGATTTTTGTAACTTCATAATCAAGTATAAATTCATATTCTTGATTTTCTTCAAGTCCTGAAATTGTAACTTCACCATTTTCATCAAATGTATATTTTTTATCATTACATTTTACCGTAAGTTTTTCAATAGTTGAGTTAATACCTCCAGCTAGTACTTCTTGTTTTAATGTAATGCTATTGTGTGTTGTTTCTTTTACACTTACTTGTGGATCGCGAACAACAAATAGTAAGCCTGTCATATTTGGACGTACACCATCTCTAACATAGTTACTAATTACAAATTCACCATCTTCACCACGATAAATACTTGTAACTGAGCCTCCGCCATCCATTTGATAAGCTTCTGTAACTCCATAATGTTTTAATGCGGCATTACATTCATCAAAGTTTAAACCAGCATATCTAATCATATTATTATTAGGATCATTAGCAACATCAGCTGTAAATAATACATATGTACCATCAGCCTTTTTACCAATAATTGCTCTACTATATCTTGAGCCATCATAACCAACGTGTACTAAAGGTTGATCCACACCATTCATACGATGAACAGAATGGTAACCAGTAGAAGCTTCTACTTTATTAAGTGCTTCACTTTCAAATTCAGCATCTACAATTATTCTTTTTCCTTCACCTAAGGCTTTAATTACTTCTTCATTAGTTGTTTCAATCGCAAATTGATTAGATTTTAAAATAACTGACTTAGTTACTTTTGTTATTGTTCCCTTACCAAATAGTGAGTTCACACCATTAGAGTAAGTAGCTGAGTTATTCATATATGCAAGTTCAGGATTTTCAACTACATACACATTATTAGTTGTATTAATATTTTGTTCTACATATTTGTCTGCTTGAGCTATTGACATATATGTTGACCAAGCTGTAGTTTCATTTGTTCCTGGGGCTTCATTAATTTTATTTATATCAAATTTAGCAATTACATTTTTATATTCATCAACAATTGACAATACAAAGCACCTTACATTACTCGCTGGAACAAGTGAATTTTCAGACCCGTCGTTCGCAAATCCAACATGCATAGCACTTGAGTTTTGAACAGTAATTGGAATTCTTGATTCTCCATCCATAATTAGTGGATAGTATGTTTGTGGGTAAAAGTGAGATGAACCAGCACCAATATCGCTGCCAAATCCAGTTGTGTATTGGTCACCATTAATACCACCAACAACAATCCATCCAGGATGTTTTTCTTCATAATCTTTCGCAATAACATCTAGAGTTTGTCTTGTATACTTTTTATTTCCATTAGTTACAGACCAGCTAACAAGTTTTGATGAATAACCATCTGTTTTCATTGCTAGAACATTAATATGTTGGGGGTTTGTACCATTAGCTTTTCCCCATATACTTGAATGTTGCATTCCATACACATTAATTTCTTCGGACTTCGATGGGGTCCATGAACCTTTTCCGTTATCACTCGTTGTAGCAGTTACTCTCATACCAAATGAAAGAACGCTGATTAAGCATAACATACACATTACAAAAAATAAAATCTTCTTAGTTTTTTTCATTCTTTTTCTCCTCCCTAATATTTTATTTCTTTTTTCCCATATTGTATTTGTCCTACAATCCCACGTTTATAATCATCTTTAGCTTTTTCAAACATAACTAATTTATCACGATATCCTTTATCGCGCCATTTCATTTCATGTCTTTCAGCTTTTGCTAGTTTCTTATCAAGTTTTACATAATATGGATCTAGTTTTTTGTACTCTTCCCACAAATATAAACGATTTCGATACTCATAATATATATCTAATGGATCTTTATCATATGTTGATACTGTCGTAAATCCTATCTTTTTTTCAATAATACGATAATTAATATTTCTTAAGACTTCGTTATTAAACAATAATATTTTGTATCCTGCAAGTCTAGCTCTTATACAATATTCGTAATCAAATGTTGATTGATAATATTCAAGTTTAAACCCTTTTAATATAGTATATATATTAACATTAACAAAAGTACCTATTAATTTGCAGCCCCCCATTACATATCTTGTATTTTCTGCTTTTCTTTCATGTAATTGACACCCATATAAAGGGGTTGGAGTATATATAGCAATATCTGGATCTGGATGTTCAAATATATGCTTTTTTATAGCCGTGAAAGCATCTTCTTCATAATAATACCCAAGTTCAAGCATAACATTATAATCTGCATTTACTTCTTTAGCATGTTTCATCATTCGATCGTAATTTGAAGCTTCGCCTAAATCTAAACAATTCACATATTCTATATTTGTGTATCTAGCAAGCTCTTCATAGAATTTATCTAATTCATATTTTGTTACATTATATATATATAACTCATCAATATTATTTATATATGAACTAATATTTCTAGTGTATTCTCTTATTTCTTCTTCATTTTCTATGTTTTTGGTTATTAGTAAACTGACTATTATCTTCATATTCGCACCTTTTTCTATTAGTATAACATTTTATAAAAAATATTTCAAGAAAAAAATGAATCTGTCTCTCGACAAATTCATTTTATGGTTTTTTAATTAATTTTTATTAGCTGTACCAAAAACGTTAATCTTTTCATTAACTGCGGCAGCAATTCCTTTTGAAGCAGGGCCTAAAATCTTACGAGGATCATATACTTTTGCATTCTTTTCATCCGCCACAAATTCTCTTAAAAGTTTATTGAATGCAAGTTGACATTCTGTATTAACATTGATTTTGCATGTTCCGCATGCGATTGCTCTTCTAATTTTGTCATCAGGAATTCCTGTTCCACCATGTAATACTAATGGTTTATCAGTTGCTTTTCCAATTGCTTCCATTTCAACAAATCCAAGTACTGGTTCGCCTTGATAAGGGCCATGAACAGAACCTAGAGCTGGTGCTAAAGCATCTACATCTGCTTCTTTTACTAAACGAACACATTCATTTAAGTCTGCGTATTTAATACCGCCGATAACACCATCTTCATTTCCGCCTACTGTGCCTACTTCAGCTTCAACACTTACACCTCTAGCGTGTGCATAATCAACAACTTCTTTTGTCATTTTAATATTTTCATCAATAGGATGATGAGATCCATCAATCATAACAGATGTAAAACCTGCATCAATTGCTTTTTTACAACTTTCAAATGATGATCCATGATCTAGGTGAATTGCTACATCAACAGTAATACCTAAATCTTTTACTAATCCTTTAACCATTCCAACAACTACATCAAATCCGCCCATATATTTTCCAGCGCCTTCAGATACACCTAAGATAACTGGTGAATTGTTGCTTTGTGCTGTTTCTAGAATAGTTTTAGTCCATTCAAGATTGTTAATATTGAATTGGCCTACAGCATACTTTCCTTCTTTTGCTTTGTTTAACATATTTACCATATTTACTAGTGGCATAATTTTCCCTCCATTTTTTATTTATATTTTTTATTCTTTATGATTATAGCACATTCTTTTTTAAATTACAAGAAAAAAGTTAGTAATTGATAACTACTAACCTATTTTCTTAACTTTCTAAATATTTACTCATAAAGGTTCCTGCAAATTCAGCTATTGATTTTTCTATTGATGTTATTCCTTTATCGCCAAGTATAATAACACAGCCTAAAATATCACCATATACATTTATTGGCCTTATTATCACTGGTTTGTAAATTTCTAAATTGTCACAAACTTCAAAATTGTCACCAAGTTCGACTATTTGAGTTTGTCTTTTATTTAGTTTTTCTTCTAACTTCATTGATATTTTTTTACCCACTAAATTATATTTAAAGTTGCCTGCACAGGCAATTACTCTTTCGTTGTCTGTTATGATAATATCTAATTTATTAGATGTATAAACACTATCAGCAAATTCTTTTACAAATTCATTCATACTTTGGACTGGAGAATATTTTTTCAACATAATTTGATCCATACCATCTATATATATTTCTAATGAATCGCCTTCTTTTATTCTCATTGTCCGTCTTAACTCTTTAGGTAATACTATTCGTCCTAAATCATCTATTCTTCTAACTACACCTGTTGCTTTCATTTTTTTTATTCCTCCATATCTACCTTTATTATGGCAAATATGGAAGTTTTTATACATTAATTTGTTCTAAAAACTTAGTAAATAAATATATATAGTTTTTATTTAGTTGTGAATTTTTATATTTAACCACAACTTTATCATTAACGAATTCAAACTTCAAACAATCAAACTCGTGATTTAACATAAAGTCAAATTTTGATGTTACTAGTTTTTTGCTTGTTTCTTCATCAAAGGTAAATGATACATTTTCATTTACTTCTTTAAAAGATTCTACTCCTCTTGATTTTAACAAAAACTCTAAATATTTTTCTTCCATATAAAGTAAAATATCATCACTTAGTTTTCCATATCTATCTGTATATTCATTTACTAATGCTTTAATTTGATCTCGAGATTTAATCTTATTGATAGATTGATGAATTTCTATTCTTATCTCATCATCAGAAACATATTCAGGAGATATATGTCTTGAAATATCTATATTAAATTTACGAGGATTGCCTTCTTCTTTGACAATTCCTTTAGCTTCATTAATTGCATCACTTAATAGTTTCATATATAGATCCATACCAATAGCATCAATATATCCTGATTGTTCATTTCCTAAAATATCACCAGCACCTCTTATCGCAAGATCTCGCATTGCGATTTTATAGCCACTACCAAGTGCAGTAAACTCTTTAATTGTTTCTAGTCTTTTCTCGGCTTCTACTGTTAGTATTTTTCCTTTTTCATACATGAAATATGCATATGCTATACGATCACTTCTTCCGACTCTTCCTCTTATTTGATACAATTGAGCAAGGCCTAAAATATCAGCTTTTTCAACTATTAAAGTGTTAGCGTTTGGAATATCTATTCCCGTTTCAATGATTGTTGTACAAATTAAAACATCAAATTTTCTATCTAAAAAGTCTACTAAATACTCTTCTATTTCTTCTTTTTTCATTCTTCCATGAATCATTCCTACTTTTGCTTTAGGCACCAACTCTTGAATTTTCACAACAATGCCATCTAATTCGTTAATTCTATTTAACAAATAAAATACTTGACCATGGCGTGATATCTCTCTATTAATAGCTTCTCTTATTACTGATTCATTAGTTTCAAGTACAAAAGTTTGAACAGGAAGACGGTTAATAGGGGGAGTTTCAATTAATGATAAATCTTTTAATCCGGATAATGACATTTGTAAAGTTCTTGGAATTGGCGTTGCGGTGAGAGTTAATACATCGACTAATGATTTCATTTGTTTTATTTTCTCTTTATGGGTAACGCCAAATCTTTGTTCTTCATCAATAATTAGTAGTCCAAGATTATTATATGTAATATCACTTGATAATAAGCGATGTGTACCTATAACTACATCAACATAACCTTTTTTAAGTCCTTCAATAACTTGATTTTGTTTCTTTTTATCAACAAATCTATTCATTAGTTCTACTCTAATACCATGTTTTTCTAATCTTTCTTTAAAAGTAAAATAATGCTGTCTAGTTAGAACTGTTGTTGGAGCTAAATATATAACTTGTTTACCATTATCTACAGCTTTAAACGTTGCACGTATAGCCACTTCCGTTTTACCAAATCCAACATCACCACAAATAAGACGATCAACTGGACGTGGTCCTTCCATGTCTTTTTTTACATCTTCAATTGCTTGAAGTTGATCTTTTGTTTCTGTAAATCCGAATTCTTTTTCAAATTCCATTTGATCCAACGAATCTTTTTTATACACAAAGCCTTTTAGTGCTTCTCTTTCAGCCTGAACTTTAATTAGTTTTTGAGCAACATCATTTACTTTTTCTCTTATTTTATTTCGTTTCTTTATCCATTCTTTGCTATTTAAATCGTTTAGTTTTGGAGTTTGATTTTTACTACCAATGTATTTTTCTAATAGATATATGTTTTCTATTGGAATGTTTACTTTACTTTCATCTTTATATTGAAGAGAAAGATAATCTTTTTTTAAGTCTCGTAACTCTATTGTTTTAATACCTAAATATATACCAATTCCATAATCTTGATGCACAACATAATCACCAGGAGTTAATTCATCCTTATTGTATATTTTTGTAGTTTGCTTATAGTACCTTTGATACTTTGTATTCTTAGATATTTTACTAGGAGCATACTCATTTGGAGTTATTACTTCAAAATTAAGATCGTAATCAATAAATCCATATGCATTTGTTGACACCGCAACATTTATTTTACCTTTTTTGATTGTATTATGATCTTCATATATATAATAGTGCAATTCTTTTGTTTCAAGAAGTTCCTCGATATAATCTAATTTTGTTTCATCTAAATGCGTAATTAGATATGTTTTTTCAGGGTTAGCTTCTATATCATCAAACATAATCTTTAAGTTATTATTATATTCAGTAACATTTGCGGTTTTCACATCAAACATTTTATTAATATATATATCATTAAGAGATGATAGAAAAGGACATGTATATATATTCTTGTATGAAAGGGTTATAATCGTATCAAGAGATTTAAAGAATTGCTTATCAAGTGGGTATTTAAGTTCTAAGAAATAATTATATATTTCATCTTGCCTTTTCTTTTCATATGTTTTCAAATCATTATAGTTTTCAAAAAAGCATACTGGTTGATTAATAAAAGACAATATATTCTGATAATTTTCATCAATTTGAGGCAAATATAAATATAACTGTTCTAAACTCTTATATTCTTTTAAATTATCAACAATATTTAAAGTTTTTTTATCATTAGGGTATTTTTTTAATATTCTCTTTTCTATTTCCGGAATGTCTTGTTTTTTGTAATATATATCATACAAAGGAAATACACTTACAGATTTTACTTTCTCACTACTTAATTGCGTTTCTAGATTGATCTTTTTGATTGTTTCAATTTCATTATCAAAAAAATTAATTCTTATGGGTTCATCTGCATTTATAGGATATATATCTACTATACTTCCTCTAACACTAAAAGTTCCAAGATCGGTTGTGATAGCGGTTTTTTTATATCCTCTTATTATTAAATCCTCTGTAATTTGATTTATTTCAATTTGTTGACCAACATTATACGTTAAGATAGAGTCTGTTAACATTTTTGTTGACATTACATTTTTTAAAATTCCATCGGTGTTTGTTACTATTATTTGTGGTTTTTGTTTAATTATATTGGAAATTGTTAGCATTCTAGCAAGTTTAAATTCACTTGATGAAGCTACAATATCATTTGATATGAATTCTTCTACTGGAAAAAAACTGACTAGGTCAGTTCCTAACAAATCAACAAAGATTTCATATGCCTTTGAAGCTTCAAAAGTATCACTACATACATATATTACATAATTGTTAGTTTCGTTAAATGTTAAGGCTGCTATCATTTTTGATATGTTGATACAGCAGTTTCCAATATATATATTATTGTGTTCTTCTGCCTCTTTAATGGCAGTAACAATATCTTGATATTTCTTTTCTTTTTGTAATATTTCTAAAATATTCATAATTATTTACCATTGTATTCGTTCATCATTGTTTTAATTCCCTCTTTAATGGTTGTTTTAATCATTAGAGGTGTTTTTTCAATTGTGTTATTTAGTTCATTATATTCTTCTTTTGTTAAAGTATGAAGAACATAATCAACCACAGTAGTATCAGTTGGTTTTCCGATACCAATTCGTATTCTTTTTATTTTATCTGTTCCAAGGTTTTCAATAATTGATTTCATACCTTTATGGCCACCACTAGAACCAGTTTCACGAATTCTTATTTTGCCTAATGGTAGATCTAGATCGTCAAATATAACTAACAAATCATCAATTGGGTATTTGTAATATTCCATAAATGACCTTACAGCATTTCCCGACAAATTCATATATGTTAAGGGTTTAAGCAAATAGCATTTTTCTCCTTCTATTATTCCTTCGCCAATCATTGCTTGATGTTTTTGTGATAACATAAATTTTATGTTATAGTATTCAGCAATCATATCTACTGCCATAAACCCCACGTTATGTGGGGTCTTTGCATATTCTTTTCCAGGATTTCCAAGTCCTACTATAATCATCATATATATACCTACTTTACAATCTTTCTATATGCTTTAATGGTGTTTTCTAATAGTGTAACAATTGTAAGTGGGCCAACTCCACCAGGAACTGGAGTAATATAATTTGCTACTTTTTCTACACTTTCAAAATCTACATCACCATATAATTTTCCATCTACACGGTTGATTCCTACATCTATTACTGTGGCTTTAGGTTTTACCATATCAGCCGTAATGAATTTAGCTTTGCCAATCGCTACAATCAAAATATCTGCACGCTTAGTTACTTCATTTAGATTTTTAGTGCGTGAATGCGCAATTGTAACTGTAGCGTTTTTGTTTAAGAGTAACATTGCCATTGGTTTACCTACTATATTACTACGTCCTACTACTACTGCTTCTTTTCCTTCCACTTCTATATTATACTCTTCCAGCATAGTCATTATACCTGTTGGAGTAGCAGGGGTGAAAGCATCCATTGAACAAAATAGTTTTCCTTTATTTAACAGTCCAAATCCATCAACATCTTTTAAAACACTGATTCTATCAATTATTACTCTCTCATCTAAATGGCTTGGTAATGGTAATTGTACTAAAATACCATGGATATATATATCTTGATTAAGTTTATCAATAATTGATAGTAATTCATCCATTGTTGTTTCTTCGTTTAATTCTATTAGTTTAGTGTTTATTTGACAAAATGTTGCGGCTTTGATTTTATTTCTTACATAAATCTCACTAGCAGGATCATTTCCCACTTTTACAATCGCAAGGCATGGAGTTACTCCATATATATCTATTAATTGTCTTACTTCTTCTTTTATCAATTCTTTGCGCTTTTTGCTTAAAGATTTACCATCTAAAATCATATAATCTCCTTATGAAATATTAATTATTTCGCCATTTTCATCTAAATCTATTTTTTTTGCAAGAGGTTCTTTAGGAAGTCCAGGCATTGTCATAATATCTCCTGTTAGACATACTAAAAATTGCGATCCTGCATTAACCCTAATTTCTTTAATTGTTATGTTAAAATCAGTTGGTCTACCCACTAGTTTAGGATTATCGGTTAATGATAGTGGAGTCTTGGCCATACATATATAATAATTGCGATAATCACTATTCTCTAGTTGTTCAATTTGGTGTTTAATATTATCTGGATATATAACTGAGGTTGCACCATAAACATTTTTAGCAATTTTTTCTATTTTTGTTTCAATTGAATCTGTTAATTCATATTGATAAGTTGGTGTAACTGGATCTTTTATTATTTTTAAAACCTCTTTAGCTAGTTCAATTCCGCCATTTCCACCTTTTGTGAAAACTTCACTTAAACTATAGGGGTGGCTATTATTTATCGCCCATTCGTTAAAAGTGCGAATTTCGGCTTCTGTATCGCTCATATAGCGATTTAAGGCGATAACATACGGAACATTAAATTTCTTTAAAGTATCTATATGTTTTTCTAAATTAACAATTCCTTTTTTAAGAGCATCTATGTTTTCTTCCTGGATATCTTGTTTTTTTACGCCACCATGATACTTTAATGCTTTTAATGTCGCAACAAGAACTACAGCACTAACTTTTAGATTTCCTTCACGACATTTGATGTCTAAGAACTTTTCAGCTCCTAAATCTGCTCCAAATCCTGCCTCAGTAACCACGTAATCCGCAAGTTTTAATGCAAGAGATGTTGCTACTAAAGAATTACAGCCATGAGCTATATTTGCGAAAGGACCACCATGAATAATAATAGGATTATTTTCTAATGTTTGAACTAGATTAGGTTTCATTGCATCTTTTAAAAGAGCTAAAACAGAACCTGTAATTCCTAAATCTTTAACCGTTATAACTTGTTTATCATAGTTATAAGCAATTATTAATCTATCAATTCTATGTCTTAAATCTTCAATATCTTTTGCTAAACATAAAATTGCCATTATTTCACTAGCAACTGTAATGTTAAATGAATCTTTACGTGGAGTTTCTTTTTTAGATGAAAGGCCTACTTCAACTTCTCTTAATGCACGATCATTCAAATCTAAGCATCTCTTCCACACAATATTAGCTGGATCTATTTGTAATTCATTGCCTTGAAAAATATGATTATCTATACAAGCACTAATTAAATTATTAGCAGCTGTAATAGCATGTAAATCTCCTGTAAAATGTAAATTCAAGTCTGCCATTGGGTTTATCTGAGCATAACCACCACCAGCAGCACCACCTTTAACACCAAATACAGGGCCTAAAGAAGGTTCACGGAGAGCACCTACTACCTTTTTGTTTAATTTTGCTAGAGCATCAACTAGTCCTATTGAGGTAGTTGACTTTCCTTCTCCTAGTGGAGTTGGTGTTATTGCGGTAACTAGAATCAAATTCCCGTCTTTATTATTTTTTACTTTTTCACTAACTGTATTATTTAATTTAGCTTTATACCATCCATAATACTCTAATTCTTCTTCTGAAATATTAAGTTTTTCAGCAATTTTGTTTATCTTAAGCATTGGGGCGCTTTTGGAAATTTCAATATCTGATAACATTTTTTACCTTCTTTCTAAAATATTACAAAATAATTAGTTATTTACTAACTAATTATTTGCTTTTGTATATTTTTCTTTGTATTTTTCAATGCTATTTCTTATTATTTTAATAGCTTCTACACGATTTAATACCTGAATGTTTGTAGTTTCTTTATGCTCAAGATTTTTATATACTTGAAAAAAGTGTTCTATTTCTTGAGCTAAATGAGGAGGTAACTCTTCTATTTCATGGTATGTGTTCCAATTAGGATCCTTAAATGGTATAGCAATTATTTTATCGTCTTTTGCGTTATTATCAATCATTCTTACAACGCCAACCGGATAACATCTAACAAGACTCATTGGCTCTAGATCTTCACTACATAAAACAAGAACATCTAGAGGATCGTTGTCATCTGCATACGTTAGTGGTATAAAACCATAATTAGCTGGATAATGAGTAGAAGTATAAAGAATTCGGTCTAGTATTATTAATCCAGTTTCTTTATCTAGTTCATACTTTTTCTTACTACCTTTACTAATTTCAATAACCGCTACAAAATCATCAACACATATTCTTTCTGGGTTAATATCATGCCATATATTCATTTTAATGACCTCCTTTAGCGTATTCAATCGCATTATTGAATAATTCATCACATTCTTTACCTATTGGATTTTTATGCAAACAGTCTTTTTTAGTTATATCTTTATTTAAAAATTTCAATATTTCATCTTTTTTATATATATGTTGTTCTTTAACCACTTTTTCAATATCTTGTAAAGTAACATTATGACAATAACATATAATTGTACTTTGTGATATATATTCTTTGAACCAAATAGGCACTTTAACATCTTTCTTCTCAACTAATCCCTTGGTATTAAAGTATGTAACATTACATTTTTTGTTTAAACATATATATGTGTCACTTGATGTATCTAGTTTTGTATTATCAATTAGCATTTCCTTAACTGTTTCTTTTGGAACCATCATCGCTCCTGCCCCACAAATTGGGCAGTGATACATACATCCACCTTTACAACCATTACAATTGCCATTACATGTTCCCATAATATCACCCTTTCTCATTTTTTGTATCTACTATTATACTATACTTTAATATTTTTAGCATTTTATACGCATATTTTTAAATATAACATATATTATTTACTGAGGTGATATCATGGGAATTATCGCGTGTAATGAACAAGAAGTAAAATTACTCGCAAGATTAATGAGAGCAGAAGCAGAAAGTGAAGGAGATATGGCCATGTTAATGGTTGGAAACGTTGGAGTTAATCGTGTGAGAGCGAACTGTCTTGATTTTAGAAATATAACAAATGTAGAACAAATGATTTTTCAACATCCTGGGGGTTTTGAATCTACTTTATATTCTTATTTTTACCAAGCAGCTCGTCAAAAAGATATAAAGCTTGCTAGAAGAGTAATTAAAGGAGAGCAATTTTATCCTGCTTCTCGGGCTTTGTGGTTTTATAATGCTCAAGATAGCGGTTGTAAAGCTCAGTGGTATGGACAATGGAATACTGGAAAATACAAATCGCATTGTTTTTACAGCCCTTTAGAATCTGAAAACTGTTATTAGAATATTTTTTATCTTTTATTCATATATTTTTAACAAAGGAGGAGTATTATGACTATTAATTATCAACAACCTTTTGGTTATTATAATCCATATGGACTTCAACCACAAATTCAGCCACAAGCACCTTTTTACGAACAATCTTACATCGAAAACATTCTCAGATTAAATCGTGGAAAGCCAGCAACCGTATATATGAGTTTTGAAGGTAGTCAATGGGGATCAAAAGTATTTAAAGGAACAATTGAAGCGGCCGGTAAAGACCACATTATTTTAAAAGATCCTCAAACAGGGATCAGGTACCTACTATTAACGATTTATTTATCTTATGTTACATTTGATGAAGAATTAAATTATGAGTACCCCTACCAAGAATAATTAAAAATAACCACTCTATGAAATGGCATAATAAATGTTATAATTGTTAAAGTTCACATTTACACAGTCATTTTATAAAGTGGTTTTTATTTTATTTTTTAATTACCCAATCACTAGTTATCATATCTACATTCATACCTAAATATTTATCTAGTAATGTTTCATCGTTCATAGTCCAAATATTGACAATTAAGTTGTTTTCATGCATTTTATCTACTATTTCCTTGGTACATGCATGATATTCAATATCTAAACTAATATTTTTATCTATACACCAATCAATATATGTTTCTACATTATCCCAACATAACCATTGTAATTTTAATGTAGGGTACTTTTGTCTCAAGTATGATAGACATCCACGCATTGATGTCATAACATAGGCTATATCAAATAATTTATATTCTTTAATTAATGCTACAAGTTTCTCTAGGCAACTATAATTATAATTATTTTCATCATTGTTATCTGAATATATACCATTTGTCCATTTTAATTCAATAATAGGTATTAATTTATAATCACGACATAATTCTAAATATCTTGTAAATAACATTATCTTACCATTATATGTTTGATTATTATATGTTTGAACTAGTTCCACATCCTTTATTTCATTGTAACTAGCTTTATTAACATCAATTTCACAAGGTACATTTGATTCTTTTGTTAACCTTTCTAGTGTTGGATCATGACTAATGATATAAACTAAATCCCCAGTAACTCTTACATCACATTCCAAAGCTTTCGCACCGGCATTTATTCCACCAACAAATGCTTGTTCTGTGTTTTCAACGCCTCCATTAATTTTACATCCACGATGTGCAACATATATTGTATTCATTATTTTCACCTCTTGTAATAATTTTATCATATTCTTTTAAAAGTTTTTATATTTTTGATAAAATAGTTTTGAGGTGATAAAAATGTGTGTATTTTGTAAAATTATTAATGGAGAAATCCCTAGTTTTAAAATTTATGAAAATGATTATGTTATGTGTTTTTTAGATATTAACGCTAGCACTGAAGGACATACTCTAATTGTTCCTAAAAAACATTTTGACAATATTTTTGACATTGATGACAGTTACGCTTGTGAAATAATTAAAGCTGTTAAGTATATAGCTAACCTATTAAAAGAAAAATTAGGTGTATCAGCTGTTAATATTATTAACAATAGCGGAAGTTTAGCAGGACAAACAGTTATGCATTTTCATATTCACGTTATTCCTCGTTATGAAAACGATGGTGTTGTAATTTCTCCAAAACAAACTGAACCTGATTTTGATAAATTAAAATTAGTTTTAGAAAAAATAACCAATTAAATAAATAAAACTCTAAAGTTAAGCTTTTATGCTTTCTTTAGAGTTTTTATTTTTTATTATTTTCTTATTTCTTTTACACCCATATAAGGAACTAATACATCAGGAATCTTAATACTACCATCTGCTTGTTGATAATTTTCTAAAATTGCGATTACAGTTCTACCAACAGCTAATCCTGAGCCATTTAATGTATGTACTAGTTCTGGTTTTGAGTCTTTTGTTCTCTTAAATCTAATATTAGCACGTCTTGCTTGATAATCTTCAGCATTACTGATTGAACCAATTTCACGATATTTGTTTTGTCCTGGTAACCAAACTTCGATATCATATGTTTTTGCCATACCAAAACCCATATCGCCAGTACATAACTCAACAACATGATAAGGTATATCTAATTGTTTTAATACTTCTTCTGAATTTAATAACATTTTATTTAATTCATCGTATGAATCTTCTGGTTTAGTAAATTTAATTAATTCAACTTTATTAAATTGGTGTTGTCTTAAAATACCTTTTGTATCTCTTCCAGCACTACCTGCTTCAGCTCTAAAGGCTGTTGTATATGAACAATACTTTAGAGGAAGTAAATTACCATCTAAAATTTCATCACGATACATATTAATAGTAGGAACTTCAGCTGTAGGATTTAAATACCAATCGAAATCATCTTCTTGTCCAGCACTTACTTTATATGCATCATCTTTGAACTTAGGAAATTGACCAGTTCCAAGCATACTAGCACCATTAACAATGTATGGTGGCATAATTTCTGTATATCCATGTTTATTTGAATGTAAATCCATCATAAAAGCAATTAGACTTCTTTCAAGTCTTGCTCCTAAGCCTTTATAGATAACAAATCTTGCACCTGTAATTTTTGCGGCTCTTTCAAAATCTAAAATGCCAAGGTTTTCTGCAAGTTCAGTGTGATCCTTTGGAACAAAATCAAACTTAGTTGGTTCTTTGAATTTTCTAATTTCTCGATTTTCAGTTTCATCTTTACCAACTTTTGTATCTAATGCAACAAGATTAGGTGTAGTTAATAACATATTTCGTATATCTACATCTAATTGTGTTAATTCTGTTTCTAATTCTTTTATTTCATCACCGATATGAGCAACACTTGCCATTACTTCATCAGCATTTCCTTTGTTTCTCTTAATTTCTCCTATTAGTTTACTTTTTTGGTTTCTTTCACTTTTTAAATTTTCAACTTCAACTAATAATTCTCTTTTTCTTTCATCTTTAGCTTTCAAATCTCTTAAATATGAGAAATCTCCACCTCTTGTGTTAAGTCTTCTAATAACTTCTTCTACATTGTCTCTAATTAATTTAATGTCTAACATTTTTCACCCTCCGATATTTCATATATTTAAATATAATAAAAGCCCTTCTGTAAAGAATTTGGCTTTACAAAAGGGACGAAATCACGTGATTCCGCGGTACCACCCTAATTTGAGTTATACTCACACTTTTTGCTTGATAACGGTACGCTACCGGATATTCTTTCGATATCACCTCATTGGTAGATTCACAATATTTTTGTTCTTAGCTCACACCAACCACTAAGTCTCTTAAAACAACAATAAAGTTACTATTCCAAATCTTTGGTTTGTTTTATTATATTACAGAGAGATTTAAAAGTCAAATTTTTTGAAAAAATATTAAAAAAGCGTGTTAATAACACTATATTAGCACGCCTTTTTACTTATGTTTTATTTAGTCAGTTTCTTCTTCACTATCTATTCCTTCTATATCGTCTTCCTTGTTTTCATCAGAATCAGAAAGTAAAGATTCTTCAAGATGTAACAATCTTTCTTGGTTAGCTGCTTGTTCTAATTCTTCTTGAGCAACTTCTTCTTCCTCATCACTTCTTGGAACTACAGCAATAGAAGCAACATTCTGACCTTCATTTAATCTGATAATCTTAACTCCTTGAGTATCTCTACCAATAACAGAAATGTCTTTCATATGCGTTCTAATTACCATTCCTTTATCGGTTACAATAATTAAATCATCATTTTCTGTACATGGGGCAAGACATACTGGATTACCACTCTTGTCAGTGATATTCATGTATTTAACACCTTTTCCATTTCTTCCTTTTACAAGGAATGCTTTAGCACTTGTTCGTTTACCATAACCTTTTGATGTTAGCACAATTATCTCATCATCATCAGAATTTACAACTGCTAAGCCTACTGTACGATGTTCATTATCAAATTTAAGTGCTTTTACGCCACTTGCGGCTCTGTTCGTAGGTCTTACTTCTGTTTCATTAAATCTTGTTGCTTTACCATTAGATGCACCAAAAATTATATCTTGTTTACCATTAGTTCTTACTACTTCAATAAGTTCATCATCATCACTAAGAATTATAGCTCTAATGCCACTGCTTCTAATATTCTTATATTGAATTAGAGCAGTCTTTTTTATGTTGCCTTTCTTAGTAGCAAATACAACATAGCCTTCTTCCTCTAAAGATTTAACGTTGATTACTGCAGCAAGGCTTTCCTCAGCGTCAAATTTTAATAAATTAACTAGTGGTAAACCTTTTGCCGTTCTACTAGATACAGGAATTTGATATGCTTTTAGAATATAAACTTTACCAAAATTACTAAAAAACAATAAATTGTCGTGACTGGAAGTAAATATCATTTTCTCAACAAAGTCATCTTCTTGCATTTTTGTTCCAGTAATTCCTTTACCACCACGCTTTTGTGTTTTGTAAGTAGCAACGTTCATACGTTTTATATAACCTTTGTTTGTTATTGTAATAATAACATCTTCTTCTGGAATCAAAGCCTCATCTTCTACTTCAAGATCTTCACTTAAATCTATTTCACTCTTTCTCTCATCACCATATTTAGATTGAATTTCTGATAATTCAGATACAATTATTGACATTTTCTTTTCATGGCTGCTCAATACGCCTTCTAAATATTCTACTAATTGTTCTAAATCTTTTGCTTCGTTTGTCAATTTTTCTATTTCAAGACCAGTCAATCTTTGAAGTTTCATATCCAAAATTGCTTTTGCTTGAATTTCTGTTAACAAGAATTTAGAAATTAATTGTGTAATAGCTATTTCAGTGTTTTCCGACTTTTTAATTGTCTCTACTACTTCATCAATATTTGCAAGAGCTATCAATAAACCCTTAACTATGTGTAATCTATTCTTGGCTTTTTCTAAATCATATTCGGTTCTTCTTGTAATTACATCAACTTGATGTTCTACATAACACTCTAAAACCTGTTTTAGATTCATAACACGAGGTTGACCTTTATCTAGCGCAATCATATTAACGCTATATGAAGTTTGCATTGCGGTATGACGATATAAATTATTTAAGATTACATTTACGTTGGCATCTTTTCTAAGTTCTATAACTATTCTCATGCCTTTTCTTGAAGATTCGTCACGTAAGTCAGTTATACCATCAATTATTTTATCTTTGTGTAAATCAGCAATTCGTTCAATTAACTTCGATTTGTTGACTTGATAAGGTATTTCTGTAACTATTAGTTCTTTTTTGCCATTAGCCATTGTGGCAATTTTTATTTTTGCTCTTACTGTAACAACCCCCATACCAGTTAGGTATGCTTTTTTTACATTATTTAACCCCATTATTATTCCACCTGTAGGGAAATCAGGGGCAGGGATGTATTCCATTAATTGTTCAACTGTAATATCTGGGTTTTCAATTAACGCGAGTGTACCTGCAATTACTTCTGTTAAATTATGTGTAGGGATGTTAGTAGCCATACCAACAGCTATACCACTAGCACCATTAACAAGAAGATTAGGATATCTTGAAGGAAGAATTGCGGGTTCTTGTTCTGTTCCGTCATAATTGTCTTGGAAGTCAACAGTATTTTTATTGATATCTCTTAACATTTCATTAGCTAATTTAGACATTCTTGCTTCTGTATAACGCATTGCGGCAGCTCCATCGCCATCTACAGATCCAAAATTACCATGTCCATCAACTAAAGGATAACGATAACTGAAATCTTGTGCCATTCTGACCATCGCTTCATATACTGCAGTATCTCCATGAGGATGGTACTTACCTATTACATCACCAACGATACGTGCGCTTTTTTTGTGCTGTTTGTCACTAAATAAGCCTAACGTACTCATTGCATAAAGAATTCTACGTTGAACAGGTTTTAAACCATCTCTTACATCAGGTAAAGCTCTAGATACAATTACACTCATCGCATAACTTAAGAATGAGTTTTGAACTTCACCTTCTATTTCTACTGGAAGCACGTTATCCACTTTTTCTTCCATTAATAACTCATCAATATGGTCATCTGCAGTTATTTCGTTATCTTCTTTTTCTTCATCTTCTTGGGTTTCATTTTGATTTTCCTCTTCATTTTCGTTTTCTTCTAGAAAATCATCATCTTTTTCATCCAATATAGACATTGTTCACCTCCTAAACATCAAGGTTTTGTACAAAGACAGCGTTAGATTCTATAAACTCTCTTCTTGGTTCTACATCTTCACCCATTAAGTCGGAGAATATTTTTGCTGCTTTTTCACTATCTTCCATTGTTACTTGTAATAAAGTCCGATATTTTGGATCCATTGTTGTCTCCCAAAGTTGTTCAGCATTCATTTCGCCAAGACCTTTGTACCGTTGAATATCAACCTTTCCAGGAATATTCGACATTTCATTAATAATGTTGTCTCTTTCTTCATCACTATATGCATAATTTACTTTTTTAGATTTTTGAATTTTGTATAGTGGTGGTTGTGCAATATAAACGTAACCATTTTCTATTAATGGTCTCATAAATCTATAGAAGAAAGTTAAAAGTAGAATTCTAATATGAGCACCATCGACGTCGGCATCAGTCATGATAACAACTTTATGGTATCTTGCGTTTTCAATTTTAAATTCTTTTTCTATTCCTGTGCCTATAGCTTGAATAATTGAAATAATTTCCTTGTTACTCAAAATCTTATGAGCAGAAGCTTTCTCTACATTCAATACTTTTCCACGTAATGGGAGGATAGCTTGGTAATAACTATCTCGTCCTTGCTTTGCTGAACCGCCAGCTGAATCTCCTTCGACGATGTACATTTCCGCTAATGCAGGGTCTTTTGTGCGGCAATCTGCTAGTTTTGAAGCAAACCCCAACATATCTAACGGACTCTTACGTCTCGTTGCTTCTCGGGCCTTTTTTGCGGCTATTCTAGCTCTTAGTGCAAGAACACCTTTTTCCACTATCAATCTTGCTGTGGTTGGATTTTCAAGTAAATATGCCTCTAATTTGTCAGACATTGCTTGTGAAACGATTCTTCTAACTTCTGTGTTTCCTAGTTTTGTCTTAGTTTGTCCTTCAAATTGCGGATCACTTATCTTACATGAAACGATTGCTGTTAAGCCTTCTCTTACATCATCACCAGTAAATATTTCATCTTTTTTAAAGATGTTAGAAGACTTGCCGTAGTTATTTAATATTCTCGTAAGGCTTGTTCTGAAACCTTCTTCATGTGTTCCGCCTTCTTGGTTAATGATATTGTTAGTAAAAGACTTAATAATGCAACTATAGTCTTCTGTGTATTGAAAGGCTATCTCTATTTTGCTCCCTTCAACTTCTTCGTCAACTACTATAACATCATTATGTAATGGCTTTTTGTTTCTATTTAGGTATTTGACATATTCTGCAATACCGCCATTATATACAAATTCCTCTTTCTTAAAGTTTTCAGGATTCCTTGAATCTACGATATTTAGTTTTATGCCCTTATTCAAAAACGCTAATTCTTGAAGTCTTTGCCTTAACACTTCATAATCATAAACTTGAGTCTCTCTAAAAATTTCAGCATCAGCCTTAAAGATAACGGTCGTACCTGTTGAGTCTGCATCGCCAACAACTTGCAAAGGAGTTTCAGGGACACCTCTTCGATATTTTTGATAATATCGTTTACCACCACGTTTTACATAAACCTCTAGCCATTCACTTAAAGCATTAACAACAGATGCACCAACGCCATGTAAGCCTCCAGAAACCTTATATGATTTACCATCAAATTTACCACCAGCATGTAAGACTGTAAAGATTGTTTCGGTAGCAGAAACCTTAGTTTTCGGATGAATATCTGTTGGCATACCACGCCCATTATCTTCTACTTTTATTACATTATCTGGCAATATTTCAACATCAATTTCATTACAATATCCAGCTAGTGCTTCATCCACCGAATTATCCACTATTTCCCAAACCAAGTGATGTAGTCCTTTAGGTCCTGTAGAACCTATGTACATACCAGGTCTTTTTCTAACAGCTTCCATTCCTTCAAGAACCTGTATACTACTCGAATCGTAGCTAGTTTTTTCATTAAAATCGGCCATATTTTTCAACCTCCTTATTTCATTTGTTTTTTATCAATAATTATAGATGTAGTAAGGTAAATAAACTATTTTTCTTTGAAAATTATGTATTCTTTACCGTTAATTTCGATTTTATCGCCTTCAAAAAGCTTTTTTCCTCGTCTTTGGTCTATTTCTCCGTTAACTTTTGGGGTATTTTCTTGTAAAAAAGACTTAACTTGCCCCCCGTTTTGAACTATTCCAACATACTTTATTAGTTGGCCTAGGGTAATAAAATCAGTAGTAATTTGTACTTTATTTTGCACATTATCTCCCCCCGTCTAAATACATTATAATTATACCATAAAACGCGTTTTTTTACAAGCAAATAGCCCCTTAAAATTTATCTTAAAAAAACACTTCTTTTTTTACTAAAAAAACAGCAAAAAACGCGTTTTCTAATTTTTTATTGTTAAGCGAAAATTTCCGAACAAAATATGGACGTTTTGCGTTTTTTAAAGTTCTTAAGCGTTTTTTTATACATAAATAAATATATTCCTTATTTATATATATAATATATAAAACGCGTTTTAG
>UQAI01000027.1 GCA_900538885.1 uncultured Mollicutes bacterium | reverse complement strand
TACGATGATTGACAAACCGTCAGTGTTCGTGTACACAATCTAGTGTACACGAACAAATATAGGACAAAAAAAAGGGTTTGTCTATTTACAAAATAAAATATATATAGTAAAATATAGGTATCCTAGGAGGTATTATATGGAAAATGATGTAAACGTAGTAGAAAGCGATCAACTTCAAGATGTGCATAAAAAGAATTTAGTAAGAAGAGAAAGAATTGGAAAAACATTTGGTTCTGGATTTATAAGAACTATTGCGATACTTCTTACAATATTTGTATCTCTTGATCTATTTGCAGGATTTGTAAGTATTACAGCGTGTGATGGCTCTGTATTTTTCCAAAGTGTTAGTTGGATTGCATTAGTTGTTACTAGATTTGTTCCTAATATTATTGGTTGTATCGCAATATGGGCAATCTTTTCAACCGCTCATGGAAAACATGAAATTAATCTTTTGGGCTTTAAAGCATTAAGATGCGTTATCGTGGTTCTGGGGATTGTTGTTGTCCTACATTTAGTAGGTGGAATCATAATGCTTGCGCTAAATACAAATTATGCAACTTCAATTGACTCATTATCAGTTGTAGGTACTGTGATTTTATCAATTGTAATATTCACAATATTTGAATTAGTACAACTTTTGGTTTATATTTTTGTTTTCGTTTCGATTAATAATTTAATTAAGAACAAAACAGGGGAAGAACCAATGAAACTTGGCAAGCTTACAAGTGTCACTCTAATAGCAGTAGGGAGTTTAATGGTTTTAAATTTTGTTCCAATTATTAATATTATGGATGAGATTGTTAGAGCTTTTAATTTGAGAAACATTCCTATATATAGAGCTGTATCATTTATATATCAAAATCCTGTTTCAATTATTCTTGGGGGAATCATAATGATATTTGGTGGTATCGTTGTGCTATTATTTAATAATCGTAAACAAATAGAAAAATAGTATAATCTTTTTGACAAAAATATACAAATAGTGTATAATAGTCAAGGTTTAAAGAAGCTAGTAGGATAAGAACCACAAACTTTGTTCTTAAACTAATAGCTTTTTCTTATTAAGAGGTGACATAATGAAAATAAAAAATATTGCAATTATAGCCCATGTAGACCATGGAAAAACAACATTAGTAGATACACTACTTTCTTCATCTTCAACATTTAGATCAAATGAACAAGTTGCTGAAAGAGCAATGGACTCTAATGATATCGAAAGAGAAAGAGGAATAACAATTCTTGCTAAAACCACCGCAATCAATTATAAAGGATATAAGATTAACATTTTAGATACTCCAGGTCATGCTGATTTTAGTGGTGAAGTAGAAAGAATAATGGGAATGGTTGATGGTGTATTACTTGTTGTTGATGCGTATGAAGGAACAATGCCACAAACAAGATTTGTTTTACAAAAAGCATTAGAACATCATTTAAAGCCAATTGTTGTAATTAACAAGATTGATCGTGAGGCTGCTCGCCCACTTGAGGTAGTAGATGAAGTAATAGATTTATTTATTGAACTTGGAGCTGATGATGATCAATTAGAATTCCCTGTTGTTTATGTTTCAGCCATTCAAGATACATCAAGTTTATCTCCGGATATTACAACGCAAAAACCGGGTATGGAAGTATTACTCGACATGATCTTAAGTGAAATTCCTGATCCTAAAGTTGAACTTGATAAACCATTTAGATTTCAACCTGCCCTTCTTGACTATAATGAATATGTAGGTCGTATTGGTATTGGTCGTGTTGTAAGTGGTAAAGTAAAAGTAAATCAGAATGTATCATGTATTAGAATTGATAAGTCAATAAAACAGTTTAGAATTCAAAAATTATTCTCATTTATGGGGCTAAAACGAATTGAAGTAGAAGAAGCTGAAGCAGGTGATATTATCGCAATCGCTGGTCTTCCTGATATATATGTCGGTGAAACAGTTTGTGAAGTAGGCTGTGATGAAGCGTTACCCTTAATTAAGGTTGGTGAGCCAACAGTTCAAATGAATTTTGGTACTAATACTAGTCCAATGAGTGGACTTGAAGGCGAGTTTGTAACAGCCCGTAAAATAGAGGAAAGATTATATCGTGAAACCCAAAAGGATGTAAGTTTAAGAGTAGAACGTATAGGAAATAAAGAAGAATGGATTGTATCCGGTCGTGGCGAACTTCATTTATCAATATTGATTGAAAATATGCGTCGTGAAGGTTATGAATTTCAAGTATCTAAACCACGTGTTATTTTAAAGGAAATTGATGGTGAAACTTGTGAACCATATGAATTTGTTCAAGTAGATGTACCTGATGAATATATAGGCCCTGCTATTGAAATGCTAGGTAGCAGAAGAGGCATTCTTGATACAATGTCAAGTCATGAAGGACAAACTAGATTAATTTATCATATGCCTTCAAAAGGATTAATTGGCTTCATGAATGAATTCTTAAGCGTAACTCATGGTTATGGTATTATTAATCACTATTTCCTAGATTATAGAAAGATTACCCCAGATGCCTTTATTGGACGTAAACTTGGTGTTCTAGTATCATTTAACTCAGGTATGGCTACAGCCTATGCCTGTGGCGGAATTGAAGATCGTGGTGAACTTTTCATTGAACCTGGTACTACCGTATATGAAGGTATGATAGTTGGTGAATGTAATCGTGAAGAAGATTTAGCAGTTAATATTACAAGAGAAAAACAACAAACCAACCAAAGAAGTTCAACTAAAGACACAACAGTTGTCTTGAAAAAACCAAGAGTATTAACTCTTGAGAATTATCTAGATTTCATAGATGATGATGAATTAGTAGAAATAACTCCAAAAAGCATAAGATTACGTAAACGTATTCTAGACACTGTTGAAAGAAAGAAATTTGACAGCACAAAACCAAGTAAACACTAGGTGATATATATGTTACATGATCAACATTGTCACACTAAATATTCACTAGATTCAAAAGCTAGTCTTGAAGAATACTACAAAATATGCACTAAATATAATTGTAAATACTTTATAACTACTGAACACATAGACTTTAACTGTGTTTGTAATAATCAAGATTGGACTGTTGATTATCAGAAACTAAAAAAGGAATTAAATGACTTACACAAAAAATATACAAACTGCATTCCTCTTTTAGGTGTCGAACTAGGATATAGAAATGAATATATATCTAAAATGCAAGATGTGATTGATTCAAATTCATTTGATGTTGTCAATTTAAGTGTTCATGATAATGGTTTCTATGATTATTATGAACAAAAAGGCTTTATTAGAGAAGGGATACCTAAGATGTTAAAAACATACTTTAATAATATTTTAGATGCACTTGGTAACTTTAGTGACTTTGATGTTTTAAGCCATTTTGATTTTGGATTTAAAACAGCTTATTTATTAGATAATGCGGTTACAATTAATACGTATGAAAAAGAGGTTAGAACAATTTTTAAAATATTAATTGAAAAAAATAAAACTCTTGAAATTAATATGAAAGTAGAAAATATGATTGATCATAAACATCTTAATACAATTCTTGATTGGTATTATGAGGAAGGGGGAAAAAACATAACTCTTTCTTCTGATAGTCATAATGAAGAAACTTATGAAAACTACTATCAAACAAGAAATGAGTATATAAATATCTTAAAGCGACATGGTTTTAATAAATTATCATATTTTATAAAAAGAAAACACTATACATACGCTATTTAAGGACTTGTAAAAAGAGTCCTTTTTCTTTCAACATATATGGTTTATGCATTATCGCTAAAAACTTTTTTAAAATATGATATAATAAACATAGATATTCAAGTAATAGGATACAAGTATAGGAGGTATTAGCGGATATGACTGAAAAAGAATTTAGAAAACTTGTTAGCGAACAAGAAGTAACAAAAATACAAAAAGAAAAAATCCAAGAAAAGTTTGATTATATAAAAAACATTCTCGATAAACATCATGATTACTACAAATTAGTAGATTATTTTAAAGCAGGAAGCTTTGCGAAAGGGACAATGCTAAATAGTAATAATAGTTATGACATGGTTGTAGTAGTAGAACCGATAGTTAAAAAAGTATTTTCATTAACAAATAAAGTAATAACCAATGAAATCATTAATGCTATTATTTGTGAAATTCCAGAAATCACTAAAAGTAGTGATATCAAGTTTGATGAGTTAAAGAACGTAATAACATTCAAACTAGGTGAAGATACAATTAACATAATCGTTTACTATAATGATGTAAATGGTATTGAAGATTTACCTACCATCTACCTAAGTGAAAATGAAAAGAAACGTATTCAATTTGTTGAACTTGCTAATAGAGATTACACATACTTTAGAAATGCTGTTCAAATTATTAAATATTACCGTGATGAACAAAAAATAAATCAAATATCTGGATACATCATCGAAGTATTACTTTACTATTCATTGAGAGAATACTGTTTTGACACTAGATATGAAGACTATTTAAATGCCTTCCTAAAAGGTTTAGATGATTTCATTGGTGGTAAAAAGATTGAAGTCTATGATAGAATGTATCAGGAATTAACTGTTACAAAACAAGAAATAGCCAAAAAAGGTTTCATGGTAATGGATGTTGCGACGGGAACAATTAATTTAAGTGAAGATGTTAATGAAATAAAAATCGGAGATTATCGTAAACTTAAAAAAACTATATCAAAACTTGTTGATACAAAATCAGTTAAAGACTTAGGTACAGGTCCTGTGAAATTAAATGTCACCCCAATTAAAAATAATGATGGCACATATAGTTGGAACTATAAAATAGAAGATACTACAATTAATGGTGGTGGTGGAAACTACACAAATTCAGATGAAGACACGTATACTGCTATTTACAAAGCAATGTTAAAAGGCTTAAAAGCAATTATTGATAATAATCTAAACCGTAAACAAGTTGAAATTATTTCACCTAAGGTAGACGCTCTTACAAATGATAAAGGGTTATCTAATGAAAATAACGCAAGACGCAAAAATGTATTAGCATTTATTGAGAATAATCAAATTAAGATTACCAAATAATATATAACTAAATAATATATATGAAAAAAATATACAAATTACTTTATTAACATAATAAAATATGCTATAATAAGTTGATATTTAAAAATGTCAGGAGAGTGAAAAATATGGGAAGAGCACATGAAGTTCGTGCTGCATCAATGGCAAAAACTGCCGCTGCAAAATCAAAACTTAACAACAAATGGAGTCGTATCATATATATGGCTGCGAAGAGTGGAGTACCTGATCCTGATCTAAATCAAAGTTTAAAGAAAGAAATTGAAAAGGCAAAAAAAGAACAAGTAACTGCTGATGTTATCAAAAGAGCAATAGACAAAGCTAAAGGTGCGAATATGGAATCATATTCTGAATTACAACTTGAAGGCTTTGGTCCTGGTAATTCAATGGTTGTTGTTGAATGTTTATCAGATAATTCAAATCGTACACAAACAGCTGTAAAGGTTGCTTTACAAAGAACTGGTGGTAAGATTGCTAGTAGTGGTAATGTTACACATAGTTTTACTCATAATGCTGTATTTAGTACTTCTGAACTTAGTGAAGATGAAATACTTGAAACTTTATTAATGGCTGACTGTGATGTTAGTGATACCAAAGTTGAAGATGGCGTTGTTACTGTGTATGCTCCAAGTACAGAATATGCAAAAATGAGAGCTGCTATTTTTGAAGCATATCCAGATGTTAATTTAATTGAAGACACAATTGCGTGGGTTCCAATGAACTGGGTTCAACTTGAAAGTGATAAGCAAATGGAACAATTTAAACGTCTTTTAGATTTATTGGCTGAAGAAGAAGATGTTCAAGAAGTATTCCATAACGTTAAAGGCGTTGAAGAAGACGAAGAATAATAAAAATTCCCTTAGGAGAAATCTTAAGGGTTTTTATTTTGTAAATATTAATAAGCATTTCAGTTGCTAATAATCAAAGAATTTGATATAATATTAATGCATTTGATGTGCAGGTATAGTATAACGGCTATTATACCGCCTTGCCATGGCGAAGATGCCGGTTCGATTCCGGTTACCTGCTCCAAAAGAAATCATACTTTGGTGTCTTTTTGATATCAAAGTTTTTATTTTACTAAATAAAGGAGATTATATGGCATCTAGTGAAGAATTTAAAAATTATGTTTTAGATCGTTTAAATCTTTTAGAAAATATTACATATCGAAAGATGATGGGTGAATACTTATTGTATTATAATGGTGTATATTTTGGGGGAATATATGATGATAGGTTTATGGCTAAAATGACACAAACAAATGAAAAATATCATATGGAAGAAGAACTCCCATATGATAGTGCTAAACCAATGTGTTTAGTTAGTGAATCTTTATCAAAAGAAGAACTAATACGATTAGTTCAAGAAACAGTATCAGGGTTACAGAAACAATAGTTAATGTAATCCTCTTTTTTTTCTTTTGTTGTAGGCCAAATACCATCTTTTGGATATCCAAGAGCAAGTGCTGCTACGGCAAGATATTCATCATCTTTATCAATAATGTCTTTAATTTTCTTGCCATCTTCAGTATTTAAAATATCTTTTAAACAATTTATCCAACAAGATCCAATACCAAGACTACGACTAGCAAGCATCATGTTCCCCATAATTAAACTGCCATCTTGAATAGGACATGGTGTATTCTTTTTCGCAAGTACTATTATAATATAAGGAGCACCATAAAAAGGATCAGATTTACGTGGGGATATAGATGTTCCAATTTTTCTTAACTCATTTTGAATAGTAGGGTCAGTTACCAAAAATATTTTGCCAGACTGCATGTTCATGGCACTAGGTGCACAAGTACCAGCCTCCAATATTAATTTTAAATCATTGTCAGAAATTGTTGTAGGCTCAAAACTTCTAATGCTGCGACGATTAGCAATAGTATTTAAAGTTTCATTCATGATTATTACCTCAAAACAATTATAGCACACAACAAAAAAAATGTAAATAGTAAATAAATAATTTTGTTATTCAGTTTACTTTAAAAAAAACAAATAATTTGTTATAATATATCTATAGGTGATACAAATGGTAAAAATTGAAAACATCACATTTGAAGAAAAATCAAGAATTATTGTTATATCGGATATTCATGGTCAAATTGATATTCTAAAGAAATTGCTTAAAAAAGTTTCATACACACCTCAAAGAGATTATCTTATGTTACTTGGGGATTTTGCACAAAAAGGTAAATACCCTCTAGAAACATTACGATATATTATTGAATTATCTAAAATAGATAAAGTATATGCATTACTAGGTAATTGTGACCATGGTAATTTGAAATTGTTTAGAAAAGAATATTTAAATACGGACTTTAAAGAACTATTAAATTATCCACATACACTACTTTATGATATGTATCAAGAATATAAACAATCTAATCCTAAGTTTGAGCAAACAGATCTAGATAGTTTACAAGATGATATGAAAGAGTATTTTATAAATGAACTAACTTTTTTAGAAAACTTACCTTATATAATTGAAAGCAAAGATTTAATTTTTGTTCATGCAGGACTAGACAAAATAGAAGATTACCATAATAGTTTTTACCGAAGTGTTTTTATGAAAAGATATTTTTTAAATGAAGGACATCTAGCTCATAAAATGGTAATTTGTGGCCATTTTCCAGTTACAATATATCGACAAGATGAATTTAATGATAACATAATAATTGATTATAAAAAACATATTATTTCTATTGATGGTGGTTTAGTTGTAAAAGATGGTGGACAACTTAATGCTTTAATAATAAATAAGAATAAAGAAGACTATCAATATGAAACAGCGTTTGAAGATGGATTACCACAAGTATTGACCAAAAAAGAAAGTATAGAAAATCAACGTGGTAAAGGCGCTTGTTGGCCTAATTTTAATTTAAGGTTATTAGAAAAGGGGGAATACTTTTCTAAAATTATATTAACGGACACTAATGAAATAACATTTATTAAAAATGAATATTTATGCGAAAACAACACAAAAGCATATGATGATTGCCCAGCATCAATATTAGGTGTTCCAAAAGGAGTAATGGTAGGGATTATAAACGACAAATGTAAGGGATATGTTTTAATAAAATACCAAGGTAAACAAGGTTGGGTAAAAAAAGAAGTAATAGAAGGAGAAGAAAATGAAAAAATTTATTAGATTATTGTTTTCAATGGCAGTGTGTGCTTGCTTATTAATGGCAAGTTGTAAAAAAGAACACACACATGAATTTAGTGAATGGCAAACTTCCATTGTTACAACATGCACAACAGATGGTGAAGAATATCGAAATTGTTCATGTGGGGAAGTAGAAACAAGAACAGTTAAAGCAACAGGTCATCATGAAGATGAAAATAGCTGTGCTGAACCAGTGCTATGTGTAGATTGTGGTGCAAGAATTAAAGACAAATCAGATCACCATAAATTTACAGAATGGCAAGTAACTAAAGAACCTACTTGCACAACAACAGGTTCACGCACACATACTTGTACAGTATGTAATATTACAAGAAGTGAAATAATAAATGCTTTAAATCATAATTATAGTGAGTGGCAAGTAACTAAAGAACCAACATGTAGCAGTTTTGGTGAACAAAGAAGAGTTTGTTCAAATTGTAAGGAAGTTTTAAAAGAAAGTATAGCTAAATTACCTCATAATTATGATGAATGGCAAGTAACTAAAGAACCAAGTTGTATTTATGAAGGAACAAAGAGACACATATGTTTAGAATGCAGTGCAATTGAAACTGAAGCAATCCCAATGGTTGATCATAAATTTGGTGAATGGCAAGTAACGAAAGAAATATCATGTGACCACTATGGAGTAAGTGAGCGTAAGTGTAACACTTGTGACTTAGTAGAAGAAAAAAATGATGGCATCAAAGATCATAACTATGAAAATAATGTATGTACTAAATGTGGTCATTCAAGAGAAGTTAATGTAAAATTAGAAGAAATATTAAATAAAATAAATCTTGTAATTGATAGTTCAAAAGGACTTGACCTACCTAGCTCAATAGATGATGTAACAATTACTTGGAAAAGTTTAAATCCTAGAGTTATAACAAATGAAGGGTATATTTATGTTGATGCGAAAGGACAAAACGCAGTCCTAGTAGCAAGAGTAGAAGAAAATGAAGTAGCTATAGAAAAGACTTTTACATTGACAATTCCAACAATGGATAAGAATAATGTTGATTATTGTTGGCGTACTCACTATGGTAAGAAAATACAAGATCAAACAGCGAGTAACATAGCGTTAATAACTAGCAATTATGGTGGCTGTCAACTTCTAAAGTATGTTTCTTCAAACCCTGATGTAATTAGTGATACTGGTATAATAAATCAACAAATATATGAACAAACAGCAACAATAACAGCTTATTTATTATATAATGGAATTATAGGAATATATGAACGTGAAATTACAATTCTTGGTTTTGGTGAAATCCAACGTGCTGAAAAGATACGTGAATGGGTACCAGGAGAAGTAGAAAAACTTTTAAGAGGTGAAATTAAAACTTTACCTACAACTCATGAAAAATATGGTGGTACAATTAGTTGGTTCTCGTATGAACCAGGCGTAATCGCTGGAAATGGAATTTTTGTAAAACCACTAACTCCTAAAAACTTTACAATTCAATGTACTATTATTTGTGGTACAATTACTCGTGAATTAGAGTTTGACTTAGAAAGTGTAGGGGGAAATACTACAAGATTTGAACAAATCGCAGAGTGGATGAAAGGTCAAATTCCATCATATATTATGGGAACAAAGAACTTTGTTAATGATGATGATTCCTTGAATTATCAAATCCGTACTAATGATGGTGGTGTCCTAAATCTAATTGATGGTACTACTCCACTCGTTGATCGTTCAATGTTAATCGATGTTACTAAAAACACATGGAAAAATAGATATTGGGGTTCAGGTTCATTAGGTACAATTTATCATCCAGTTCTTTCTCAAGAAATTTTAGATAAATTACTTTATACTGGTTACCAACTTCCAAATCCACAACAAATATTATGGATAACAGTTCATGAAAGTGGAATGCCTAGAGCTAATAATGATGCTTTATTACTTGCTCAAGTTCAAATGGATACTGCAAATGGATTACGTGATCGACAAGCTTCTTGGAACTATCAAGTAGATGAAAATAAAATCTATCAAAGTTTTGAAGATGAAGTAATTTGTTGGCACGCTGGTGATGGTACAAACTTTGTTGGCAATGGTAATAATAGTAGTATTGGTATTGAAATGTGTATTAATGAAGATGGTAATTATGATGGTGCAATGCATATGGACGCAAAATTAATTGCTTCATTACTACATAAATATAACTTATCATTAATAAATGTAAAACGTCATTTTGACTGGTCTGGTAAAATTTGTCCTAACTACATGATAACTCAAGGCAGATGGCTTGAATTCTTAAATTATGTTGATAAAGAGTATACCGCAATGTCAATTCTAAAAGACGCAAAAGTGTCTTGGACTGTTACCACTGATGATAATGATAGTACTGAAGAAGTATTAAACACTTACTTTATTAAAGGTGGAAGTACTTTGTGGTATAGTAAAGCAGTTAGACGTGAAGTAACTCTTCATATAACAATGACTGTAGAAATAGATGGTGAAACTTTAACTCAATCAAATGATTTAGTATTATTACCAAATTAATAAAAGGAGTAAACGATGTTAGATAAATATTTAAGAATTAACAAAGAAGTAGAAGAAGCAATCAAACAAAACAAACCCGTGGTAGCGTTAGAATCAACAATTATTTCTCACGGTATGCCATATCCTAAAAATTATGAAACTGCATTAAATTGTGAAAAAATAATTAGAGAAGAAGGTGCCATACCTGCTACTATTGCGATAATAGATGGTCAAATGGTAATTGGTTTAACCAATGAAGAAATTAAAAAACTTGCATATAATGGTCAAAGTGCTACTAAAACATCAAGACGAGATATTCCAATTATTATATCTCAAAAGAAAACAGGAGCAACCACAGTTAGTGCAACTATGTTTATCGCAAGTCTTGCTGGTATACCACTTTTCGCAACAGGTGGAATTGGCGGAGTACATCGTGGAGTAAATGAAACAATGGATATTTCTGCTGATTTAGAAGAACTAGCTATCACAAATGTGTGTGTAGTTTGTGCAGGTGCGAAGGCTATTCTAGATTTACCAAGAACAATGGAATATCTAGAAACAAAAGGCGTTCCCGTTATTGGTTACCAAACCGAAACACTCCCTGCTTTTTATACAAGAAAAAGCAATTGTAAAGTAAACTATCAACTAGATACACCTGAAGCAATTGTTAGCATGCTTAAGGCCAAGTGGGAAATTGGACTAAACGGTGGTGTACTTGTAACTAATCCTATAAATGAAGAAGATTCTTTAGATGAAGAATTGATGAATAAGGCAATTGATCAAGCAATTGCTCAAATGAATGAACTAGGAATAAAAGGAAAAGATACAACCCCTTATCTACTTAAAACAATTGTAGAATTAACGAATGGTAAAAGTCTAGAATCAAATATTAAACTTGTTTACAACAATTGCAAACTAGCTTCAAGGATTGCGGTAAAATACTGTCAATGAAAAAAATTATAATTGCATATCGTCATTTAATAATTTTGATTTGGTTAATTCTTATATTATTAATATTTAAAATAACAACAAACTTTAAATTCAAAAATGGTTCATCATTAGTTTTTATTGGCTTAATAATTATTGTTCCTTTAATTATATATACATACTCTTTTATAAATATTAAAAAGAATAAAGAAACAGTTAAAATAAATAAAGATGGATATTATCAAACAATTGTAAAAGATTTAGAAAAAGGTAATTTCCAAACAAACTTTTTAGATAAAATATCAAACCTCAATCTAAAGTATCTTTGTAATCATTTAGATGTACTAATTGTAAAAATTATAAATCATAATCAAGATATTTTAAAAGTAACTTTTAGTCAAAATCAAGCAACTCTAGAAATATTAGATACCAAAATAATTTATCATTTCTATTATAGTCACATCATAGATGAATTCACAAAGTATGATATTCGTAATTTTGAATACAAAGAGCCTACTGTTTTATATTCTAAAATATTAGAAAAAATAAATTTCCTAATTAATAAGGAATATATATATACGTATACAAAAAAACAAGTGTCATTAATAACAACACTTGATAATGTAGAAGTATATAATGTTAAAGTCAATAAGAAATTATTTGAAAAAGAAAATAAGAATCATAAAACCATTACATTATAAAAAAGTCTCCATTCGGGGACTTTTAATTTGGCCTGTATTCTTCTAAGAAAATAGTATATATATAATTGATTCCCAGTTCACAAGTAATCAAAGCATTAATTGGATCATTAATATTATAAGTACCAATTTTTAATCTACTTTCATGACACATGTCAACAAGGTCTTTAGATAACTTCATTTGAGGTAGAGTTATATCAAGGTGATATTTTATCGCATCAAAAAATAAATGATCAGAAAAACTAAGTGAGCGTAATTCCAATAAAATATCGAAATCTAAGCTTCGAATAAACTTTAGATATTTAATATCTGTAGAGATAATTTTTACTTTTTTAATCATATTAAGATTTTTAATTTCTTCAAAAAGTTGAGTTAGCTCATGCTTGCCGATTGGAGGATGTAATTCAATACATGCAAGTTTACGGTATCTATCACATAATAATAGAAAATCTTTGAGAGTAGACATATAGCATAAGTTATTGTTTCCAATGGGTATTTGTTTTAAGTCATCATAATTAGTTAAACTTATATGTATTTTTTGTTTTGTTAATTTTTTTAAATCACGATATCTAGATGTGACAATAACACGATCTTTCGTAAATCTTATATCACATTTAACCCCTAAATACATTCTATTACAACTAGCCATGAATGCCGCATAACTATTGTCCGGCTCTAAATATCCACAACCACCATCACTGATTAATCTAGTTTTTTTACTATCTACTTTTATAATATCCATAGATTCATACCTCATAAAGTAGATATATTATATCATAATTAACAATATAAAAAAGGTAGATTGCTTTTTGATTTATTTTGTTATCTATAAATGGTATAATAGAAAAAGAGGTAGTAATATGGTTAAGAAATATAAAAGAAATAGTGAATATAGTTATTCTTTAGGAACAACCCTAACATTTGAATTGTTAAACGCAAAACCAGATATGGTCACAAAAGTTTATCTTCATCCTGATTTTAAACATGATGAAACATACGATAAGTTAATTTCTTTATGTGATAAATATGACATTGTGTATGAAGTAAGTATTAAACCATTTAATATTTTATCGGATAAAGAAAATTGTTATGTTATCGGTGAATTTAAAAAATATGAATCAATAATTGAAAATACCAATCATGTAGTTTTAGTTAACCCATCAGATGCGGGAAATATGGGAACTATCATGCGTAGTTCATTAGGCTTTGGTATAAAAAATCTAGTAGTTATTTCACCAGCGGTAGATCACTTTAATCCTAAAGTAATTAGAAGTTCAATGGGAGCGATATTTAGCATGAATGTAAAATATTATGATGACTTCAATGAATATATCAAAGAATATCCTAATCGTGATATATACACTTTAATGTTACAAGCTAAAGAAAGTTTAGTTGAAGTACCCAAAACAGAAAACCATTTTTCCCTTGTGTTTGGTAATGAAGCAACAGGGCTCCCTCGTGAATTCTTACAAATAGGAACTCCGGTAATTATTAAACATTCACATGCAATTGACAGTTTAAACCTACCTATCGCGGTGAGTATAACACTGTATGAATTTACAAAAAAATACTTTAATTAGGTGTAAATATGCGGCTGGATAAATTTTTAAGCACATCAGGAATCGGCACAAGAAGTGAAGTCAAGAAATGCATTAAAAAAGGAATTGTTAAAGTAAATAACGAAATAATAAAGGATGATGGTTATGTCATTGATGAAAATGTGGATAGGGTAATATTTAATAACCAAGAGGTAACTTATCAAAAATATCATTATTATATGCTTAATAAACCTGCTGGTTATGTCACATCAACTAAAGATAAAGAAGTTACCGTTATGTCACTAATTAAAGAATTCCCTAAGTTTAAACTAAGTCCAGTTGGAAGACTCGATAAAGATACTGAAGGATTATTGATAATTACTGATGATGGTGAATTAATTCATGAACTTACTTCTCCCAAAAAGCATATACCAAAAACCTATTATGTTGAAACTCTTGAAAGTATTACCAATAATGATGTTAAGATGCTTGAGGAAGGTGTAACCTTAGATGATGGTTATCAAACATTGCCAAGTGAAATAATCCAAAAAAATGATAGAATAATATATCTTACAATTTACGAAGGTAAGTATCACCAAGTTAAAAGAATGTTAGAAGCCATAAACAATAAAGTAACATACTTAAAACGTGTTAAAATGAACAATCTTGAACTTGATGAAAGCCTTAAAAAAGGTGAATATAGGAAACTTTCAAACGATGAATTAAAACAATTAACTAAATCATAGAAAACAAAAGCATATCCAGTTAGTCTATTGGATATGCTTTCTTTAAATTATTTTTGACTACAATATAGTCAGTCGTATAATTATTTATATATATATTACTATGCCCTAAATAT
This sequence comes from uncultured Mollicutes bacterium, assembly GCA_900538885.1. Lineage (GTDB taxonomy): Bacteria > Bacillota_I > Bacilli_A > ML615J-28 > CAG-313 > UMGS75. Next base: position 7,221 of record UQAI01000027.1, on the reverse strand, counting down.
GTTATACCATGACTTAAATAATTATTGATGTCATTATATGTTTGTTTATAATTAAATGGTAATAGCTTTTTCTTAACCAATTTTTTAAATAAATATAGACGTTCATTAAATAGTTGAATTTGAGTTTCACTCATTTCAAGGGTTTGGAGACTATCATATAGTGTAGTATATTCATTGGTATTATAGATTTTAACATATTCATCAGTAATTAATTCATTTTCATGATTGCTTTGTTTCAATAGTTTAGAAAAATCATCAACTGACAAGTTATTCTCTTTTAAATAATAAGATCCAAAGGTTGCTTCATATATATATGTAATAAAATCTTGCACTTGCATCAAGGGATAGTTTTTAAATTCATTAAGTAGATAAGGATTAAATAATTCTAGGCTTTTTTGTTTTTCCTTAAGAGCTATTTTTTCTTTCCTAGTTAATGGAACAGGGTCGTACATTTTTCTTGTAAAAGGATTACACCTAATAATCCTAAATAAAGTAAGAAATGAAGCTTTTATAAAATTAAATTTTTCATAACAGCCAATAGCATAATTAGAACAACTAGGATAATGTTTACATCTACCACTACCAATAATTGCTTTGTTTTGTTGGTATTTTTTAATACACTTAATTGCGAGAGAATTTAAAAACATATATATCACCATAATGATTATACTAAAAAAATATCTTTTTTGCAAGGTATTAAATTAAGACAAATGGTAAAAATAGTATTATGAAATGGATAATATTAATATTAGTTTTTTTAATCTTATTTTTACTTAGCAGTAAACTAGAATTTAGAGTATATAAAAAAGAAGCAGGAAAAGGTGAAATATCATTAGTTTTAGTTTTTTTATTTTGGTATATAAAGTTAAAAACTATTGACTTTGGTAGTTACTTAAAAAAGACAATGGAAATGTATACAATGAAAGAAAACATTAAGATGACAATATCTCAGATAAAAAATGTCATTGAAAATAATCGATTACTCCAAAAATATCTAAAACAAATAACTATTGATAAGATTACAATAATTCCAAGATGGAATAGTGAAAACCCATCATTTTATGCTATCTTAACAATTATAAACTGGAATATAATTAGTAGTGCCAAATACATATTAGATACTTACTTTAAAAAAGTTTATAATGAGTATTATGGTGTTATTATGAATGATGAAAGTAAAAAAGGAATTGATATAGAAATAATAGGTTCAGTTACTATTTTTAAACTATTAATAGTGTCCATTTTAAACCTAAAACAAATTATTAAAATAATAAAAAAGGAGAAACAAAATGGAAGAACAAAGACCAATCAATCAGCTACTTCAAATAGCGATGGACTCACTTAAAGAATTAACGGACGTAAATATAATTGTTGGTGATAAAATAACTTTTAATAATATTAGTGTAATTCCTATTTCAAAAGTAAAATGTGGTTTTGTTAGTGGCGGAATAGATCAATTAAAGAAAAAAGTATATGATGATTTTAATCCATTTGGCGGTGGAGCAGGAGGTACTCTAAATATTACTCCCGTTGCCTTTTTAGCGTTTGTGGATAATGATGTAAAAGTATTGCATTTAGAAGAGAATCCTCATGTGCTTGAAAAATTAATAGATTTTATTCCTAATACTATTCAAACAGTTATGAAGAACATTAAGAAAGAACAAAAACAAAATAATGTAAAAGTAGTTGAAAAAACAATATAAAAACAAGGATATTAATCCTTGCTTTTTAGTTTATTTGGATCGAAGACAATTCCTGTATCATCTTGATTATACATAGTACCTTTAGTGTAACAATAACTATTAGCATTTTCAAAATGATTAAAATGAACACGTACGGATTTTGATAAATCAATGCTTTCTGCTACATCTAAAAATTCCATCATTCTTTTTCTTGGTAAAAGTTTACCAGCTCCATGGCCAACTAAAAAATTATCAAATGCAAGATTTAATGTGCGTTTGAGCATTTTAATATAAGTTGAAACATCGGTAGATTCAGGTAAAAAAATCCAAACGAATGGGCATGCCGCATCGCTAGATACTAAGATCTTATCTTCAATTAATAAAAATCCAACACTGCCTTTAGTATGACCTTCCATATTAACTACTTCAATATGAATATCACCTAAATCAAATATTTTATCATCTGAATAAAAAATTAAATTACCTTCACGTTTATTAAGATAAGATTCTTTATCATATGTATCATCAATTAATCCAAGCTTTTGAGCTGTTTCTAGGTTATTGAGCCTCCAAGCATAAGAATTGTGTAATTTACATAGTTCATAATCTAGTTTATTAATATATACATGATCAAATAGAAAGTTACCGCCAGTATGATCCATATGGCCATGGCTATCAACAACGATTAGTGGTAAATTAGTAAGTGTTTGAATGTGTTCTTTTAAATTATAAATACCATATCCCGTGTCAATTAGTAAAGCTTTGTTCTTACCAATTACAAGTGTAGATAAAACTCCCATGGCATCTTTAATTTGATATATGTGATTGTTTATTTGGAATGTTGTAAAATATGTCATAATGCACCTCCCATAAATTATAACACAAATAAATAATCTAGAGTAATAAAATGTTGAAAAAAAATTATACTTATGGTATAATGAAAAACAATTGAATGGAGGGTGCACATGAAGAAAGTAGTAATAATCGGAGGTGGAGCTTCAGGTTTATTTGCCTCAATATATATAAAAAAATACTGTCCAGAAAATGAAGTTATAGTAGTAGAAAGATTGGAACGAATCGGCAAAAAGATTTTAGCAACCGGTAACGGCAGATGCAATTTCTCTAATACCCATGTAAATACTAAAAAATATAATAATAGTGGATTTGTAAGTCATACCCTTAAAGAATTAGATTATAAAAAATTGATTTCTGAGTTAGAAGAATTAGGACTTATGACTACTACTGATAATGAAGGAAGAACTTATCCATATTCAGAAATGGCTAATTCCTTTTTAGATATTTTAAGACTTAATATGAAAAAACTAGGAATTATCGAAAAATGTAATTTTGATGTTACAAGAATTAACAATATCGGTAGTGAAAGTGAACCTAAATATTTAATTGAAGATACTAGAAAACAAAGAATCGAAGCTGATTTTGTTGTTCTTGCTGCTGGCGGAAAAGCATATCCAATTCTTGGATCTAATGGTAGTGGATATTCATTATTAAAACCATGGAAGATAAAAATTACGGATACTGAACCTGGCCTTGTAGGAGTCAAAGTAGATCCTCAAACAATTAAAGGTTTATCAGGCCTTAGAATTAGACCAAAGGTGTCATTGTGGGATAAAAAAGCAAAACAAAAAGTTTGGGAAGAAAACGGTGAAGTATTATTTAAAGATGATGGTGTAAGTGGAATTGTGATTATGCAAATGGCAAGCATTATTGCTCGTAGTGAAATAGTTAAATCTACAAGTCATTATTCATTTGAATTTGATTTACTACCTAATATTGATGAAGAAACTTTATTTACGATGTTAGTTAAGAGACGTGAGAAAATGATAGGCATCGAAAATAGTGATTTTCTAAATGGTATTTTTCCAAAAGCCTTAGGTTTTAACCTTATTAAACGTAGTAAACTTGATTTATCATCCCGTATTGAAAACATTTCAATGAAGGATTTAATTAGATTAACAGATACCATCAAATATTATACTTTAGAACTTAAAGGCAGCTATGGTTTTGATCGTGCCCAAGTAACAGTTGGCGGAATTGCTTTAAATGAAATGAATAAAGAAACACTAGAATTTATAAAAATACCTCATATGTATGCATGTGGTGAAATTCTTGATATAGATGGTGAATGTGGAGGCTACAATATGCACTGGGCCCTTGCGAGTGGATATGTGGTAGCTAAATCAATCAAAGAAAAGTGTGAATAAAATGAATAAATTAAATGATCAAATGATAACTAAACTTACAGATACTTTTGATGAGGCTTCAATGCTTTATTATCACGCAATGATTAATGAAGAAATTGACAATACAGCCGTTACAAATTATGATAAAGAAAAAGGCCGTCTCAATTACTACGAATGTTTATTAAAAGTTATTGACTTTTTTCTTGAAAACACAAAAATAGAAGATAGCAGTTTAGATGATGAAACAATCCAAAAAATCCAAAATTTATTCAATGAACTAGATAGTGAAATAGAAAAAAATGGATTAAATAATGAAGAAGTTAGAAAAGCTTTATTACTACTTGACATAAAAGGTTTTAAAAATTTGAATTATTCATTAGATTTAATTACTCCAGATAATATAGGATATATTATTGTAAAGTTAATTGAAGCAATGATTACTAAAAAGAAACTAAAAATACTAGATCCTAATTTTGGTGTAGGTAACTTAGCTTTTACTATCGCGAATAATCTAGATAAAGAAGTAGAACTAGTGGGTATGGATAACCATTCATTAATGGCTGAAGTAGCAGTCCATAAGAGTAATCTTCTTCAAGAAGAAATTAATATTTTTCATCAAGATGCTTTAGAGTATTTACCGCGAGATGTTGATCTTGTGGTTAGTGATTTAGCAGTGTATGATTATGAAAATGCAGAATATGATTCACCACTTTATAGAAAGGAAGTTAGGTATTTTCCTTATTTAGTTATTGAACATTATTTAAATTTAAATGGCGAACCTAAATACATATATATAATTGATAATAATTTCTTTTCTCAAAAAGGCAGTGCAGAATTAAAAAAATTAATTGATGAAAAAGCAACCATAAAAGCATTTGTGACATTACCACCAGATATGTTTCAAATCAATAATGTTGGTAAAGCCTTACTTATATTAGAAAAGAAAGTAACAACAAATAAAAATATCCCTATCTTTATGTTACCATCAACAAAACATAAAGAAGCATTCTTAAATACAATGGCAGAAATATTAAACTGTTTAAAAAAGGATTGAGTTTAGATAACTTAATCCTTTTTAATTTAATGGAAAATAGTTATTCTTGTCGTATTATTTATGTGAGGTGATAAAATGAAAAAAATTAAATTAATTATGGCTACCCTAATATTTATGATGCTGGTCACAACATTAGATATTAAAGCCGAAACAAATATAGATGTTGAAAAACCACTCGTCTTATTAAAAGGAGACAAGAATGTTGATATCAACTATGAAGGATATCGGTTAGTGTCTTCTAATTTAAATATCGATGTGGTAGGTGAGTATACAAGCTTATATCAAAATAAGGCAACATCTGAAATCATTACTAAATATATATATGTAGTTGACAAAAATAGTGTTTTTAAAAACACTTATTGTATAGATGTGAATACAAAAATATATGATGAAAATAGAAAAATAGAACTAATAGAAAAGGCAGATAAGAAGAATAGTTACTACATATTATGTTCACAAGAAGTGGAATCTGAAGATGCTGATAGTGTAAACTTATATTTACTATATATCGCGGATGGTATCTTACAATATGAAAAATTAATTATAGAAAATAAACGAGCAAGTGTTGTAGATTTAAAGATAGATCAAAATAAAATTATAATTGTTTGTAATGTATTCTTCAAATACTCAGGTTTAGATTTATATATTGGTACTTATGATTTAAATGGTAATCTATTAATACCTAAATATTATGGCGGAACAGACTATGATGCTGGAGAGGCAATTGTTATACTTTCAGACTTTTATTATATAGCAGGCAGTACCAAATCAGTTAAAGGTGAAATTGGTGGAACCCGTGATAATATGGATTCATTTATTATGAAACTAAATAAAGAAACTCTAAAAATAGAAAATGTTTACTATTATAATTTAAAAGATGAAAACAATTGTCAAAAAGCTATTGTAGTTGATGAATATATATACATGGTTGAAAAATATAAAGAAAACAATCTTCGAAAATTAAGAATATTAAAAATCGATCAAAATGGTAATACAATAGGAAACGTCAATTTTGATGCCGCAATAAATGTAGATGCTATTCAATTACTTGCATGGGATGGTACTATTGTCGTAGTTACTAACGAAACAACAACTAAAAGTATTAGTAAAATATATATGATAGATCCCAATTTAAATGTTCATAAAATTGATGAATATAGTAATGATGGTATGATAATTATGGATGCGTATTTAGAAAATGAAGAGTTAACCCTTTTATATCATATTAATCAAAAAGATAAACTATGTATGTTCATTAGAAAGATAAATCTAATGTATGAAGAAGAAACTTTAAATACTCTATTAGAAGAAGATGCATTTAATTATCATATATATAATAATACATTATATAAAATTGTAAATAATGAAATCTATAAACCTACTTTCAATTATTTAAGAGTTGATAAATTCGGAACTAACATTGTTAAAGATGAAAATACCAATATTAATGATTATCAAATCATAATGAACGGAAATAAAACAAAACTAAATTCTAATAATTCAACCCTAAAATATGATCTTAATCTATTCGGTAATTATGAAGGCATCTATTATTTTTCAAACACTTTCTTTGATTTTAGATACACTCAAAATATTAAAGTATTATCAAATCCTAGTATTATTAACAATGATATTCATGATAAGAATCTTGTCTTGACTTTTAATGCCTTAGGCATTCTTAATGGTAAACCAATTGAATCAGGTTATGTAATAAAAGATGAAGGTGAATACATTCTTAAACTTGTTGGTAAAGATAACATCAGTGTTGAATACAAATTTGAAGTAAAATCTCAAAGCTTAAAATTAATAGATATAGATAATAGCCAAACAAATGAAACTAAAATAATAAATGTCAAAGAAAAAATTGACAATATAACAAATAAAGAAACAATTTTAACAATCGAATATGATTCAAAAAATACAACCCATAAATTAACAAGTACTACTTGGTGGCCATTATTTATTCCTGTTTTTCTTGGTTCGCTTAGTATCATTATAATAATTAAAGGAGGAATAAGATGAAACTAACATTCAAAATTACCTCAATTACAATAGTCGTTGTATTAATGGCTTTTATGATAAGATTATTTGTTAAAGCAGAATCTAAAATTGAAACAAATCAATCAATAATTCTAAAAGAAAATGAAGATAACATAAATGTTGAAAACATAATTAACTATAATGACAAACATATCATTATAAAAAATGACACCATAACATTTGATAAAGAAATAATAAAAGGAAACTTAATTGCCCATAAAATTAATACAAATAAATTATATCT
>UQAI01000026.1 GCA_900538885.1 uncultured Mollicutes bacterium | reverse complement strand
AAAAATAATTATGATATAATAAGTAATTGACATAATAATGGTGGTGATTAAAAATGAATGATAAGATAATTATAAAAGGAGCACGTGAAAACAACTTAAAAAACATTAATTTAACGCTTCCTCGTAATAAACTAATTGTAATGACTGGGGTATCAGGTAGTGGTAAATCATCTTTGGCGTTTGATACAATTTACGCAGAAGGTCAAAGAAGATATGTTGAAAGTTTATCAGCTTATGCTAGACAATTCTTAGATAATGTTGATAAACCAGATGTTGATGTAATTGAAGGACTTTCACCTGCTATTTCAATTGACCAAAAAACAACAAGCAGAAATCCGCGTTCTACGGTTGGTACAGTTACTGAAATATATGATTTTTTAAGATTATTGTATGCAAGAATCGGTAGACCTCATTGCCCAGTTCACCACTGTGAAATCAGTAGTCAAACCATTGAACAAATGTGCAATCGTATTTTAGAGTATCCTGCCGATACAAGAGCAGTAATATTATCGCCGATTGCTGAAGAAAGAAAAGGAACTTTTGAAAAGACAATCGAACTACTTCGAAAAGATGGTTTTTCTAAAGCTATTATTGATGGTGAAATGTTAGATTTAGATGATGAGATTAATCTTGAAAAAAATAATAAACATAATATTTTAGTCGTAGTTGATAGATTAAAGGTTCGACCTGAAATTAAATCAAGACTTTATGAATCATTAGAAACAGCATCAAAACTTAGTGATGGTAAAATATATGTCGACTTAGATGATGAAAGAGTATTATTTAGTGAACATTATAGTTGCCCACATTGTGATTTTACAATCGGCAAACTAGAACCAGCTATGTTTTCTTTCAACTCCCCGCTTGGTGCGTGTCCCGATTGTAAAGGACTAGGATTTGTTAATGAACTTGATGAATCAAGGTTAATTGTTAATCCTGACGCGAGTATTGCTGATGGAGCAATTAGATATTTAAAAAATATTGTTTTTACAGAAAATCTTGAATGGCAACAATATAAAGTATTATTTGAACACTACCATATTGACTTATTCAAACCATATAAAGATTTAACTGAAGAACAAAAAGATGTAATATTACATGGTTCAAAAGAACCAATTGCTTATGAAATTCATTCAAGTGGCGGCATTACGATGAGAAAAAATCGTCGTATCGAAGGACTTTCTGAATTAATCAAAAGAAGGTATGAAGAAACTGAATCTAATATGCAACGAGACTACTATGGCTCATATATGAAAGAAATTACTTGCCCTACATGTGGTGGTAAAAGACTTTCTAAACTTGTATTATCTGTTTTAATTGGTGGTAAAAACATTCATGAATTTACGGAAATGTCAGTACTTGAAGCCCTTGATTTTATTGAAAATTTAAAACTAACAGATAAAGAACAACAAATAAGTGGACTTGTATTGAAAGAAATAAAATCACGTCTAACATTCTTAAAGGATGTTGGTTTAGATTATTTGACTTTATCTAGAAAAGCAGGTACATTATCAGGCGGTGAAGCTCAAAGAATTAGACTTGCGACACAAATTGGTTCACGACTAACTGGTGTGTTATATGTCTTAGATGAACCATCAATTGGTTTACATCAAAGTGATAATCATAAACTAATTAACTCTTTAAAAGAAATGCGCGATCTTGATAATACCTTAATTGTGGTAGAACATGATGAAGAAATTATGAATGAGTGTGATTATATTGTGGATATTGGTCCGCTTGCTGGTGTTCACGGTGGTGAGGTTGTAGCGTATGGTGAACCTGAGGAATTTAAGAAGAGTACAAATTCCATAACTGCTGATTACTTAACAGGTAGAAGAAAAATAGAAGTACCAAAAGTAAGAAAAACAGAAGACCTTGGTTCAATTGTGATTAAAAATGCACATCAAAATAATTTAAAACATATAGATATAAAAGTACCACTTCATAAACTTGTGGTAGTAACTGGAGTATCAGGTAGTGGTAAATCATCATTTGTAAATGAAATCTTATATAACGCTTTAAGTAAGAAACTATATCATAGTGCTGTTACAGTAGGAGCGCATGATGGAATTGAAGGAATTGAACAGATTGAAAGAGTAATTCAAATTGATCAATCTCCAATAGGTAGAACCCCTCGTTCTAATCCTGCTACATATACAGGAGTGTTTGATGCTATTAGAGATTTATTCGCTGAAACAATTGATGCGAAAAAACGTGGATATACTAAGGGACGTTTCTCATTTAATGTAAAAGGTGGTAGATGTGAAACATGTCAAGGCGATGGTGTTATAAGAATTGCCATGCATTTTTTACCAGATGTGTATGTTGAATGTGATGCCTGTCATGGTAAAAGATACAATAGTGAAACATTAGAAGTAAAATATAAAGATAAAACTATTTCTGATGTTTTAGATATGACTGTTGAAGATGCATGTTCATTCTTTGAGAATATTCCTGCTATTTATACGAAAATGAAAACACTAAATGATGTAGGACTTGGTTATATTAAACTAGGACAAAGTGCAACAACTTTATCAGGTGGAGAAGCCCAAAGAGTTAAACTTGCTAGTGAATTATATAAAAGAATAACCGATAAAACAATGTTTATTTTTGATGAACCAACAACAGGATTACATACATATGATATTGATAAATTAATGAAAATGATTCAAAACATTGTAAATCTTGGAGCGAGTGTAGTTATCATTGAACATAACTTAGATGTGATTAAACTTGCAGATTACATTATTGATTTAGGTCCAAAAGGTGGAAATGAAGGTGGCTATATTATCGCTACTGGTACACCTGAAGAAATTGTGGAAAACAAGAATAGTGTAACTGGTGAATATTTAAAGAAAGTACTAAATAGGTGATAAATATGGAATTAAGAAAAACAAAAATAGTTTGTACAGTTGGACCAGCAATAGATTCAGAAAAAATGTTAATAAAAATGTTTAATGCTGGCATGAATGTCGCAAGATTAAATTTCTCACACGGCTCTTATGAAGAGGCAATTAAAAGAATTGCAAGAATTAAAACAGCTAGTGCGAAGACTAATAAATATATTGGTATTATGCTAGATACTAAGGGACCAGAAATTAGAATTGGAAATTTTGAAAATGATGAATGTTTATTTGAAGAAGGCGACATTGTTACTTTAACAAGTGAAGAAGTTATAGGTAATAAAAAACGTTTCTATGTTAATTGTCCTGAGTTTTTCGCTGATATTGAAAAAGGCAATGAAATTCTAATTGATGATGGTAAAATGTCATTTACAGTTCTTGAAAAAACCGAAGAAGATGTAAAGTGTATTGTTAATACCACAGGAATCTTAAAAAACAAAAAAGGTATCAATGTTCCTGGTGTAGAACTTTCAATGCCTTTTGTTTCTGATAAAGACTATCAAGATATAAAGTTTGGTTCAGAACAGGGTGTTGATATTATTGCTCTTTCATTTGTTAGAAGAAAAGAAGATGTTTTAGAAATTAGACAAATTTTAAAAGAACTTGGTACTCCTAATATTGAAATTGTTTCAAAAATTGAAAATCAAGAAGGATTAAATAATATTAAAGAAATCATTGATGTATCTGATGGTATTATGGTTGCACGTGGTGACCTTGGAGTTGAGGTACCACCTGAACTTGTTCCTCTATATCAAAAACAAATTATTAAACTTGCTAATGAAGCTGGTAAACCAGTTATTACCGCAACTCATATGATGGAATCCATGATTACCTCACCTCGTCCAACTAGAGCTGAGGCAAGCGATGTTGCCAATGCTATTTTAGATGGTAGCGATGCCATTATGCTTAGTGGTGAATCCGCAATCGGTAAATATCCTATTGAAAGTGTTAATTATATGAATAAAATTGCCATCGCAACAGAAGCAACAATTGATTATCTCCATAAATTAAAAGAACACGAAAAACAAAGTACAAAGAGTAAGAGTGATGCCATTGGTGCTTGTATTTCACAATGCTGTATTACTCTTCAAAATGTTTCAGCTATTCTTGCTTTTACGGAAACTGGTGGTACTGCTAAACGTTTATGCAAATATCGTCCAAAGGCAATGATTCTAGCTTGTACAGATTCTCCTGCTACATGTCGTAAACTTAGTTACTACTTTGGGGTTCAACCAGTAATCAGCAATTATGTTAACGATATTAGTATGTGCGATGATATTGCGATTGAAGTGTCAAAGAGTGTAGATATTAAAGAAGGTTCTAATATTATAATTACTAGTGGGTTTGGTCAAAAACACGGTGTAACTAATACGATTAGAATTATTGAAGTTGAATAGGTATGAAACACTTATTAAAATATTTTAAACCATATTTAAAAGAAACAATTCTCGCTCCTACGTTTAAACTTTGTGAAGCTTTATTAGAACTTCTCATCCCAATAATTATTACCCAAATTATTGATAAGGGTATTGGAAATAATGACACTACATATATAATAAAAATGGTAGCTTTAATGGTTTTGTGCGGTATTACGGGCCTTGCTTTTTCGATTACTGCTCAATATTTTTCGGCGAAAGCATCAGTTGGTTTTTGTACAAAACTAAGATATGATATATATAACAAAATTCAAAGTTTAACTTTTACAGATATTGATAAACTTGGTTCATCAAGTATGATAACAAGAATGACTAGTGATGTAAATCAAGTTCAAACAGGTATCAATTTAACTTTAAGACTTTTATTACGTTCCCCATTTGTGGTTTTTGGAGCCGCAATTCTTGCAAGTATTCTTTCACCAAGTCTTGCTTATGTTTTTTGGATTACCATTGGCATATTACTTATTGTAGTATTTAGTATTATTTTAATAAGTATTCCGCTTCACCGAAAAGTTCAACTAAACCTTGATGAAGTACTTCAAGATACAAGAGAAAACTTAACAGGTGTTAGAGTAATTAGAGCTTTTACAAATGAAGAAAGCGAAATAAAAGAATATAATGAAGTAACAAAAATCTTAGAAAAATCTCAAAATAAAGTTAGTAATATTGCAAGCTTAATGAACCCTTTAACTTATGTAATTATTAATATTGCGATTGTGCTATTAATCTATGTTGGAGCGATAAAAGTAAATGATGGCATATTATCTAAAGGTGAAGTAGTAGCTTTATACAACTATATGTCTCAAATTCTAGTTGAACTAATAAAGTTTGCTAATCTTGTGATTACAATAACTAAGGCAATTGCTTGTGCGAAACGTTTAAATACTGTTTTAGGAATGGAATCTAGAGTTACAGTTCTACCTCAAGAAACAGACAAGGCAAAAGCTTATATTGAGTTTGATCATGTTTACTTGAACTATCAAGATTCAAGTATTCCTTCATTAGAAGATATATCATTTAAAGTTAATAAGGGTGAAACAATTGGTATAATTGGTGGTACTGGTAGTGGTAAAACTAGTCTAGTCAATTTACTAACTAGGTTTTATGATTCTTCAAAGGGTAGTATTTATATTGATACTCATAATATAGAAAGTTATGAACCTAAATATTTAAGAGATAATATTGGGGTTGTCATGCAAAAGGCTGTTTTATTTAAAGGAACAATTAAAGAAAATATTTGTTTAGGATTAGATAAAACAGATGAAGAAGTGCTTGAAGTGTGTAAAATTGCTCAATGTATTGATGTAATAAATAAAAAAGAAAATGGTTTAAATGCCCTTGTAGAACAAAATGGTCGGAATTTTTCGGGTGGACAACGTCAAAGACTTTCTATCGCAAGAGCGATAGTTAAAAAGCCTAAAATCTTAATCTTAGATGATTCCGCATCAGCTCTAGATTATGCAACAGAAGCATCACTTCGTAAAGCCTTAAAAAATATGTCATTTAATCCAACGACATTTATTATTTCTCAGCGTACCTCATCAATTAAACACGCCGATAAAATAATTGTTCTTGATGATGGCAAACTTGTAGGTTTTGATACGCATGATAATCTACTTCAAACATCTAAAGTTTATCAAGAAATTTACTATTCTCAATTCAAAAAGGAGAGTGGTATCAATGAATAAAGGTGTAATTAAAAAAACTCTTAAATATTTAAGTAAGGATATAATTACTCTAATTATAGTTTTACTATTAGGTATTGCCAGTGTTATTCTTACAGTCTATTTACCAATGCTTATTGGTAATGCGATAGACTTAATCATAGGCATAAATAGTGTTAAGTTTGATTTATTAAAAAGCTTACTACTAAAGATAATAATAATTATCGCATGTACAGGAATAATTGATTGGATTATTTTAATACTTACTAATAAAATGACATTTAGAATAACTAAGAAACTTCGTCAAGAATCTTTCCGTAAACTTCAAAGATTGCCACTTAAGTATTTAGATAGTCATCCAACCGGAGAAGTAGTAAGTGTTATCATCAATGATGTTGATCAATTTGCGGACGGATTATTACTGGGATTTACGCAACTTTTTAAAGGAATAATAACGATTATTGGTACTTTAGTTTTTATGTTTATGTTAAACTGGGTAGTAACACTAATTGTATTATTTGTTACCCCTCTTTCAATTTTTGCGGCGAAGTTTATTGCTGGTAGAACATATAAAATGTTTAAATCACAAGCAGAAATTAGAGCCCTTCAAACCGGTTTAATTGATGAAATGGTAACAAACATTAAAGTTATAAAAGCTTATAACTATGAAGATGATAGTCTAGCAAAATTTAAAGAAACAAACGATTTACTGGGTAAGTGTTCCCTAAAAGCAATCTTTTACTCATCACTTACTAACCCGGTAACAAGATTTGTAAATTCACTTGTTTATGCTCTTACGGCTTTAGCTGGTTCAATTTTTGTTATTAAAGAAGTGAGCCCCTCACTCGTGCTAACAATTGGTAATTTAACCACCCTATTAAGTTATGCAAACCAATATACTAAACCGTTTAATGAAATATCATCAGTTATAACAGAAGTTCAAAATGCCTTTGCTTGTGCAACAAGAGTTTTTAATTTACTTGAAGAAAAAGAAGAAGTACAAGAAGGAAATATAGTATTAGATTTAAGTAATCCAAATAAACAAATATCCATTAATAACGTTTATTTTTCATATGTTGAAGGACAAAAATTAATAGAAAACTTTAATTTAAATGTTGCTCCTGGTAAACGTATTGCGATTGTTGGACCTACTGGATGTGGAAAAACGACGCTCATAAATCTTCTTATGCGGTTCTATGATGTGACAGATGGTAGTATCCAAATTGATGATACTGACATTAGATATTTAACAAGAAAATCACTTCGAAATAATTATGGAATGGTTCTTCAAGATACATGGATTAAAACTAAATCAGTAAGAGATAATATCGCAATAGGAAAACCTGATGCAAGTTTAGAAGAAATAATTGAAGCATCAAAACAAGCTCATGCCGATAGTTTTATAAAAAGACTTCCTCAAGGCTATGACACAATAATTAGTGAAGATAATAGTTTATCAATTGGCCAAAAACAATTACTCTCAATCACAAGAGTAATGCTTGTAAAACCAGATATGCTAATACTAGATGAAGCAACTTCATCAATTGATACAAGAACAGAACTAAAAATTCAAGATGCGTTTAATACATTAATGAAAGACAAAACAAGCTTTATTGTTGCTCATCGTCTTTCCACAATTAAAGAAGCAGACTTAATATTAGTAATGAATAATGGTAATATTATTGAACAAGGTAATCATCAGGAATTATTAGCCAAAAATGGTTTTTATGCTAAACTTTATAATTCACAATTTGAAGAATAATTACAATAGCTTTTAGCGAAATTATTTCACTAAAGGCTTTTTTCGTAAAATGCATATTTAACATCAAAGTTTACAATTTGTGGTATACCATTTGCCAAAAATTAGGAGATGATTAAAATGACAAAATCACGTTATAAACCAACTAAAAAGGCCCTACTATTTTGGACATTTTTTATTGGTATAGGTGCTATTTTTGGCGGAACTTGTATGTTAATTGATCCAAGTGGTAAATTAATGGGAATGGACGCAATGTTGCCATACTTTAAGAAACTTCCTTTTTCTGATATTCTGTTTGCTAATTTTGTCTTTTCAGGTATTTCGTTATTAATAGTAAATGGTTTAACTAATATCATAGCTAGTATTTTAATTATTAGAAATAAAAAACTAGGAATAATACTAGGTGGTATTTTTGGTGTTACTTTAATGCTTTGGATATGCATCCAGTTTTATATGTTTCCCCTAAACTTCACGTCTACTATCTTCTTTATTTTTGGCTTTATTCAAACTATTACAGGCTTTATGGCATTAGTGTTTTATAAACAAGAACATTTCATCGTAAATGAAAGTGACTACCCTAATATTGGAACTAACAAAAAACTTTTAGTTGTGTGGTTTTCAAGAATGGGATATACTAAAAAAATAGCATATGAACTAGCAAACAAAACGGGAGCGTGCCTTTATGAAGTAAAAAGCACAGAAAAAATAGAAGGTACTCTAGGCTTTTGGTGGTGTGGTAGATATGGAATGCATAAATGGAAAATGCCGATCGAAGATATTAAAGTTAATTTAGAAGAATTTGATCATGTAACAATTTGTACACCAATATGGGTATTTGGTTTATCAGCAGTTATGAGATCTTTTTGTTCATTATCAAAAGGGAAAATAAAAGAAGCAGACTACGTATTATTACATTTTACTAGAACAGCATACTTTAAAGTAGGAAAAGAAATGGATGATTTGCTAGGCTTACAAAATAGTAAAATTACTAGCATTTGTTCAAGATATGGCAAACGCTTAAATAAAAAAATTATGAATGAAAAAACATATCAATAGGTTTAATAATTCCTAAAGATATGTTTTTTCATAATATTTTTAATATTGGTAAAACTATAAAGATGGCTATCGCATATAAATTGAATATTTGGAGATTGTGTGGTATAATGAAAACAAATAAAACCAAAATTATAATATTTATATATACAATACTTACAGTGATGTTTTACTTTTTACTTAAGAATAATTTTTTCTTTAAAGAGTTTAACAAACCAATGATAATTGTCTATCTCTTATTAAGTATAATTACAATGCATTATTTAGTGTTTAGAATATTTCAAATAAAGGTGTTATACATAAATGTAAATTTTAGTTTTATTTGTTATATAGGATTAATTTTCCTTAGTTTATTTTACCGTAAAACAAATAATACTGAACAATCTACTAACCCTAGTTATATGAAAGAATGGATAAATATAATATTTACTAATAAAATTGTATTTTTAAATATAATTGGTAATATATTTTTATTCTTACCATTAGGCACCTTTATATATAATCTACACATAAATATAATGTTAAAAACAATTATCATTATTGTGGTAATTACTTTGTTAGAAGTGTTACAATACATTACTAAAAAAGGGGTATTTGATTATATCGACATTTTACTTAATTTAACGGGGGCTATAATTGGTTATTGTTTATGTATTAGAAAGGACATATATGGCAGATCAAGAAAAGAAAACGGAAGATAAAGAACAGAAGCAAGAAAAACAAGAAAAGCAGGAAATAAGAATAGAAGATGAAGAAGATTTATTAAAATTATTACAACAGCTATATAAAGATTCAGATAAAAAAGTAAAAGTAAAAATAGTTAATAAGATGGGAATAAGTATTAAGATATTTGAAAATATATTACTTGATTTCTTAGTAATGACAATAATTAATATGGGACTTTTACTTGGTATATGTGGTTGGTTTAAAGTAATAGAAGTAAAACACTTTTATGAACTTTTAATTATAACGTTTAGTTTTAGCTTAGTAGATTACTGGTTAAAAACCTTAATTTTTAAACTAAAACCAGATTGGTATGTTAAAACGATGGGACTACTATTTACTATAGTATCAATGCTTTTATTGATAGGAATTGGATTTGGTGCTCATTATTTATTTGATGCCACATTTAATAAAGCAATAGTTATAGTTGGTAGTATCGTGGTATTTTTAATAGTTAGAACAATAATAGTTACATATTTAAAAAAGCTAGAAAATAGGAGGAAATATAAATGAAAAAAGTAATGTTAAATGAAGTAGTAAAAGCCTTAAATTTACAAGTAATTTGGGGAACTGATTTTTTGAAAAAAGAAGTAGTAAAGCCGATGTCATCACGTCCATGTGTAGAAATCTATGCTGGATATTTTGATTATTTTGAAAAAGATCGTATCCAAGTTATTGGTTCAAAAGAACTTGCAATATTTGAATTATTAGATAATAATGTAAAACGTGAACGTTTAGAACAATTATTTAGTTACAATTCACCAGCCTTTGTATTTACTAAAAATGCGGAAGTACCTAAAGTGGTAGTAGAAGTTGCGATAGAAAAACAAATGCCAATTTTAAAGAGTGATTTAACAACATCAGCTTTAATTGGTAATCTTCATGCCTATTTATCAACAAGACTTGCTGAAAGAATTTCAATTGATGGAGCAATGCTTGATGTATATGGTGTTGGTGTATTAATAACTGGTCGTGAAGGAATCGGCAAAAGCGAAACAGCTCTTGAACTAATCAAACATGGTCACTTACTAATATCTGGTGAAGAAACTCACCTATATCAACGTGAACCAGGAATGTTGATTGCGGAAACTACAGAAGTAATGGAAAAACTAATGGATATTAAAGATATTGGTATGGTCAATGTTGTAAATCTATTCGGTATTGGTGCATTTCGTTCTAGTAAACGTTTAAGAATGGTTATTGAATTAGTTACATCTGATGAAGAAATCAAGAAAGATGAAAAGATTAAATTCTTTGATACTGAAATTCCTCATATGACAATTGTTGTGGAAAAGGGCCGTAACATTGCTTCTTTAATTGAGACAGCAGCTTTAAATCAGCAATTATTATTAAATGGCTTAAGCGGTGAAAAAGAATATGCAAAACGTAAAGCTAATGATGTAATAGGAAGAAGGAAATAAGAGTGAATATATTATTAACCAATCTTAGACCTGAATACCATAATAAAATCGCATTTAGTCTTGGTAACTTTGATGTTGCATGGTATGCAATTATTATCATGTGTGGGGCCATCATTGGTACATTAATTGGTTACTTTGGCTTTGCGAAAAAATTAGGGTTGAATTCAGATATCTTAATAACTGGTTTGACCATTGGAGTTTTAGTTGGAGTTATTGGAGCGAGATTATACTATGTGTTATTTAACTTTAGAAACATGGAGATAAAAAACTTTTGGGATGTCATAAGTCCCCGTGGCGGAGGCCTTGCTATTCATGGTGCCGTACTTGCGGAATTCATCTTTTTACCAATATACTGTAAAGTTAAAAAAGTTGATTTAGTAATTTTACTTGAAATTGCAATGCCATTAATATTACTTGCACAAGTTGTAGGTAGATGGGGCAATTTTATGAACCAAGAAGCCTTTGGTGGTCTTGTTCCATTTACGGGTGAAGCAGTTAACGGTGTTTTGAGTGATGCACAACTTCAGGAACAACGTACTTACCTTGCTAATCACTTGGTACCAGAATTTGTTATTAATAGAATGTATATAGCCTATAGTGGTGCGCCTGGCTTTACTCTTGCAGGATATTATCAACCAACATTTTTATATGAATCATTTTTTAACCTAATGGGTCTAGTTCTTTACATGGCTCTTCGTAAACGTGTTAAAAAACTTTATATTGGTGATGGTTTAAGTTTTTACTTAATATGGTATGGTATAGTTAGATTCTTTATTGAACTTATGCGTACTGACCCATTAACAATCGGTAATACTGGTATTAGGATTGCGGTTGTAACATCAGTTGTATATGTTATAGTAGGCCTTGCGATTGCGATTGTAAGGAGAGTATTAAAATATCGTTTAATTCCGTGTCAAGATGTATTCTATGGCGAAGGCTATAGTATGATGCTTGATGAGACTAAAGAAAATAAAAATAACAAATAAGAGGTAAAATATGAGAGGACCAATAAAGAATGTCATTTTTGATTGTGATGGTACTATCCTTGATACTTTTAAGTTAATTGAACAAGTTGTTATTGAAACTTTTAAAATTATTGAGCCAAGTTACCATATGACTGAAGAAGAGGCACATACTTTCTTTGGTCCTTTTTTAAATGATACATTCAAAAAATATTTTGATAAACAAGAAGATGTAGATAATGCAGTTGAAGTATATAGAAAACTATGTGAAGAGTTAACTCCTAAATATGTTAGAGCCTATGATGGCATAAAAGAAATGCTAATAGTTTTAAAACAAAAAGGATATAAGATAGCAATGGTATCAAATAAAGTTACAAAGGCAATTATCCAAGGGCTTGATTTATGCAATATAACTAATTACTTCGATTACATTGTTGGAGCTGAAAAACTAAAACAAGCTAAACCTAATCCCGATGGGATTTATCAAGTATTAGATTATTTTAACGCACCAGATACTACTTTAGTAGGTGATACCTTAATTGATATGAATACCGCAATTAATGCGAAGGTAACATTTATTGGTGTAACTTGGTGCCAAGTATCAGAAGAAAAATTTAAATCTCATGGAGCTAAATTTGTTGTAAATAACCCTCTTGATATAGTCACAATACTGGAGAAAAAATATGAGCTTTGCGAGTGAAGTAAAAAAAGAAATTCTAAACATTGAAGATATGTCAAAGTGTTGTGAAAAAGCATTAATCTTTGGTATGCTTCAAGGCACAACGGAAATAAGTATTGCTTTAGGTGGTGTTAAACTGATAATAAAATCACCAATACTAAATGCGATTAAAGTAATGATTCCATATTTAAAGGAAACATATGGGATTAAAATAGATGAAGGCTTACAAACAGTCAAAAATGCATTAGGTAGAAGATACTACTATCTAGAAATAAAAGATAATGTTTCAAAAATTATAAAAGATTTTAGCTTAATGCCTTATGATGAAATAACAAATTCTAATTCAATTATTAAAAAAGAATGTTGTAAAAATAGTTTTGTTAGAGGAATGTTTGCGGTTAAAGGTTCAATCAATGATCCTAGAAAACAGTGTTATCATCTTGAAATTAACTGCAAAAAAGAATCAGTAGCAATAACTATTCAAAACATTTTAAAAGAAAAAGAAATAGAATCAAAAATAATCATGAAAGGTCAAAACTATTTATTATATGTAAAAAAAAGTGAAGGCATAAGTGATACATTAGCTCTCATTGGCGCATCCTCTGGTGTTTTCTATTTTGAAGATTCTAGAATCTACCGTGACTACGTTAATGCGGCCAACAGACTAACTAACTGTGATGTAGCAAATGCCAGAAAAACTGCTGCTGCTTGTGAAGAACAACTAGCAATGATAGAAGTAATTAGAGAATATGGTTACTTTGATAAGATGCCAGTTAGACTTCAAATTATTGCGAAAATGCGTGAAGAATACCCAGATTCATCACTCGAAGAACTAGCAGAATTCTCAGATAAAATGTTTGGTAAAATGATGACAAAATCAGGTATTAGTCACTGCATGAGAGATTTAAAAAACTACTATCAATCATTAAAAATAAAAGAAAAATAAAACTACTTATTTAGAATAGGTAGTTTTATTTTGAAAACAATTATTCATATTTTTTCTTGTAGTAGAATTCTTCATCATGATCTGGGATTGCCCACGTTACAATTGCAAGTACCGCCGCAACACCAACGATTGAATATATAATTCTTGAAATAACAGTACTTAAACCATCAAATAAGAATCCAACTAGGTTAAAGTCAAAAAGTCCAACTAGTCCCCAGTTTAATCCACCAATTATTAAGACAGTTAATGCAATGATTTTTAAAACTTTCATAAATACCTCCTAATATAAATTTACATTAGTATTATTTCCAAATATAAAATAATTAATGCTGGTAAATTTTATATTTTGTCATTAAAAAGAAAGTAATAACATATATTTTATTGAATGAGGTGTATTATGAAGAAATTAACTAAAACTATTGTTTTTTTATTGGTATTTTTATGTGCTGTAACATTAACAAGTTGTAAAAAGGAAACAAAAGTAGAAGAATCATTTCCTGAACTTGTTTCAAAACTTAAGAGTTATAAATTAGTTGGTAAACTAGAATCAATGTTTCCATCAGGAACAAAAGAATGTGAAATTAGTGTATATTATAAACAACCTAATTTATATCGTGTAGAATTAAAAAATGCTGGCAATAATGAGCCACAAATAATGATTAAAAATGCAGATGGTATATATGTATTATTACCAGCTGTCAATAAAATATTTAAGATTAATAGCAATTGGCCAAACAATTCAAGTTATCCATATATTTTACAATCACTTAGTAAAGACATTATAGGTGATGATAATCTATTAATAAATAAAGATAAAAATATTACAACACTTGAATTTAAAGCTAAACAATTTAATAATGCGGTAGTAACAAAACAAAAAGTAACATTTGATAATGAAACTCATCTACCTCAAGAAGTATTAATTTATGATGATCAAGACACTTTACTTGTTAGATTTAAAGTAGATAAAATTGATACAAATATTGACGTTGATGATAAATATTTTAAAGTTAATGACTCAATGTCAACTGCTCGCCTTACATATGCTTCATCACCAATTGAGTTTGACCGTTTAATTACTTATCCAACTTATTATCCTGAAAAGACTACCCTTCAACAAGAAAATACAATGGGTAATGGTGGTATTAAACGGGTTATTATGAAATATGGTGGTCAGTCGCCATTTACAATTATTGAGCAATATGTAATTAATACTGAAGAAATTAAAACTGAATATGTTAGTGGTGATATATATACAATGGGTGGAGCAATATGTATTCTTGCGAATAATACAATTCAATTCTATGATAGTGGTATTGAATATACTCTTGCCTCTACTACACTTGATTATTATACGTTAATTCATGTTGGCGAATCATTAAGAACTGCAGATTTAAAATAAAGAATAAAAAAAAGATCTTGTTTTATATAAACAAGGTCTTTTGTTAAGCAGTTTTGGTTATTTAAAGTAACGATCAAGCAATGCAATTAGAGCTTTACCATGTCTTGCTTCATCTCTTGCCATTTCATGAACACTATCATGAATAGCATCAAGATTTAATTCTTTAGCCTTTTTAGCGATTGCCATTTTACCATGGCATGCACCATTTTCTCCGGCTAACATTTTTTCAAGATTTTCTTTAGTTGATTTGCTTACTAAATCACCTAACATTTCTTGGAATCTTGCTGCATGTTCAGCTTCTTCATGAGCAATTTGTTCAAGAACAACCGCAACTTCAGGATATCCTTCTCTTAGGGCTTGACGTGCCATCGCAAGATACATACCAACTTCACTACATTCACCATTAAAGTTGTTTCTTAAACCTTCTAGAATTTCTGGGTCTACACCTTGTGCGATACCAACGTGATGTTCAGCTGGCCAACTTAATTCTTCTTCAACATAAGGTACAACCTTTTCTCCTCTTGCTTTACAAACAGGGCAGATTGGTTCTTCGCCATCTTTAACATCAAAAATTTGACCACAAATTAAACATTTATATTTCATTTAGTACCTCCTATTATTTTTAATTTGTCTTACACTAATATTATATAACAAATCAATAATAAAAAGTGTAACAAATGCAACAAAAAAATTAATGATAAAAACTTTTATAAATAATATTCCAATAACCAGTTTTATCAGAACCGCAGCGTTCTACTAAATTATAGTTAACAAGTACTTTTTTGTTTCGTCTAATGGTTTCTTCAGATTTACTTAAAATATTTGAAAGTTTATTATATGTCATATATGGATCAGTTGTAAGAAGCATATATATATCATATTGTGTTTTATTTAATTTTACACCCACATTTACACCCACATTTTCGTTTAATGAAGGGCAATTTAAATCTAATGTTTGTTTATAAAAATTGTTGGGATGGTTTAATAATACTTCTTTATCAAAAGGAATGATGACATTAATGTATTTTTCGTTTATATCAAAAATTTTTTCCCATACACTTTTATAACATCTGGAATGCCATGACCAGTTTGTTCAACATAATTTAAGTCAGCTAATATTCTCATTAATTCTTTGTTTCTAGGGGTACTAATACCTTTGTAAAACATTTCAACTGTTTGTCCATCCGGAAGTCCACCATGAGAAATAATTTCGATTCTATTATCGAATATGTAAATTGCAGGTTCTACAATAGTCCAATCATTATGAGCTATCGCATTAATAAATATTTCCCTTAAAGAGCTCATATCAAATAAGCGTTTGTCAATTCTTTGACCACTTTTAATAATTGACATAGCATAGTTTTCGGCTTCCAAACGATTAATAATTTTATCTATTGCAATTAATAAACATTTATAACCATATTCGCTTTTTTCTGATAACTCTGATTTATCTCTACCTTTAAATCTAGCTATTTTAATTGATACTCTATTTTCATCTGCCAACATTTCTGCCAATAAGTTATATTTGCCGGTTGTTGTTAGTAAATGTAAATTTTTCTTAAAGGTACGGTTACTAAGATGATAATTCTTTTCAGTATAATAGATTTTTAATTGTTTAAAAGTTAAATCGTTTTGAGTGCTTTCTATTTTAGTAATGTCACATTTTGGTGAATAGATTTCTTTATACCTAGTTTCTATCTGCTTTTCTGTCATACTCTTGCAAGTAGTTCCAACTCTAATATAGCACCCTTTTGAACTACGGCCATGTCTACCTATGTAATATAATAGATTTCCGCGAGTTACGTTTACTTCAATAATCCAAAGAGCGTTAACCAATTTAGTAGAAATGGTAACCAACTCTTGTGGATTTGGCAAAATGCAATCAGTAATAATATCCGAAATCTTACACATAGTTTCATCAAGATTATCTACACCACAAATATCACCATTGTCATTTACTCCAATGTATATTGTTCCATTATGAGTATTTAGGAAAGCTACTAACTCTTTTTCAAAACTAGTAGTTAAAGAACTTTTTAATTCAATGGTTTCAGTTTCTTGATATCTCATTATTATTTTTTCTTTCTTTTTCAGTGTAATGTAAAACAATAGTAAATTTATCATAATAAATAAAAATAGTTTTCCAGAAAAAACTAGAAAACTATAATGCTACGAATGATGATACGTGTATTGGTATAAAAAATTCTATAAACTAACTTATAGAATTACTTGACTAAAATGGTGATCTGTACGGGATTCGAACCCGTGAGTGCATGCGTGAAAGGCATGTGAGTTAAGCCGCTTCTCCAACAGACCAAAAGATGGCGGAGTAGAAGGGATTTGAACCCTTGCACCAGTTTCCCGGTCTATGCCCTTAGCAGGGGCACCTCTTCAGCCTCTTGAGTACTACTCCAACGCTATAATATTATATCTTTTTTTAATAGTTTTGTCAACTAATTTGTGTTTTTAGTGTGTTTTTAGATTTTTATAAAATTGTAAGTATAAAAAAAGCATACCTACTTATAATAATAAAAAAGTCAAAAATGACTTTAGAAAGGACAAAAATATGCCAAAATTAAAATGTAAAGTTGAACAATGTATTTATAATTATGATTGGTTATGTGGAAAAAACTACATTGATGTAGATGGACCTGATGCGAAAACCAAAAAAGAAACTAGATGTAGTAGTTATCAATGTCGTAGTGCCGATAATAGTAATTACGAATTTGCGGTGTTGGGCGGACTTAATCCAAGTATCATGACAGAAGTTTATTGTGATGCTACAAATTGTGTTTTCGAAAAAGGCCAAAGATGTTATGCTGATAGAATTGAAATTAAAAATGTCAATGGTGAACTAAAACTTAATGTAAAAGAAGGCGCAAATAGAGAAGTAACCAACTGTCAAACATTTGAATGTAAAGACTAAAATAACAGTTTTAAGCTGTTATTTTTCTTTTTTGATTAAAACAGTTGCATTATTATAAAAAATTTGATATAATATTAAAGCGCTAGGGGCATCGTACAACGGTAGTACACCGGTCTCCAAAACCGTCAATGTGAGTTCGATTCTTACTGCCCCTGCCATGGCGAATGTGGTGAAGAGGTTAACACAGCGGATTGTGGCTCCGTCATGCGTGGGTTCGAATCCCATCATTCGCCCCATTAGAATGTATCTATAAGTCATCTAAGATGACTTATTTTTTAATTTGATTTGGTTGATTAATAATCAACTTTATGGTATAATCTGGGTGGTAGGAGGTATAAAATATGAGTAAAATAATTGTTAAAGATAAAGAAATTACTATCACAGGATTTAGTGATGATGATTATGTTAGTCTAACAGATATAGCAAAATTTTTAAATAATGATGATCCAAGATATCCTATTCAAAATTGGATGAGATTAAAGGATACAATTGATTATATTGGTTTATGGGAGACGCTAAATAATCCAAATTTTAACCGCGTCGAATTCGACACCTTTAAAAAAGAATATGGACGCAATTCTTTTGTTATGACACCATCAAAATGGATAAAATCTACAAATGCAATAGGGATTAAATCAAAAGCAGGAAAATATGGAGGAGGAACATATGCTCATAGGGATATAGCTTTAGAATTTGCTTCATGGATTTCTCCTGAAATTAAGTTATATATAATAAAGGAATTTCAAAGATTAAAATCATTGGAAAGCGATAAATTAGAATGGCAAGGGCAACGATTAATCGTTAAGTTAAACTACTTAATAAACACTGAGGCGGTAAGTAAATATTTAATAACAGTAAATTTAACAACAGAACAAAAAAACGAAATTTATGCAAGTGAAGCAGATATATTAAATGTGGCTTTATTCGGCATGACTGCAAAACAGTGGCGAGAAGCTAATCCTAGTAAAAATGGAAATGTTAGAGATTACGTTTCTACAATAGAACTAGCAATACTTTCTAACTTGGAATTTTACAATTCAAAACTTATAGAAGAAAATATACCTCCACAAACAAGATTAATTATATTAAATAATGAAGCAAACAAAGAAAAAGAATTATTCAATAAAAATAATGAGAAAGTAATAAAGATAAATAACAATGAGTAAATTAGGCGATAAAATAAAACAAATAAGAATCAATGAAGGATTAAGCCAAGAAGCTTTTGCAAAAGAACTTGGATATACTTCTAAAACAACTATTAATAAAATAGAAAAAGGAATTAACGAAATAAGCTACGATAAATTAATGATACTAATTGATAAATATAATTTAACATTAGATCAAATATTTGAAAATAGTTCAAATAATACTCCACTTCCTAAAAATACTAATTCAAATCTTTATATATCGTTTAGTGCAAGATCAAATGGTAATTCAGAAAATATTATAAAATACATGATGAATGAATTTGATACCTTCATTAGTTTTAAAGATTTGTTTATTAATTCATGTAATAAATGCAATTATGAGTGTATGACCATCAATAAATGCAAGTATCGGCATGATGATATTTATAATTTGCTTGATAATATTATTAAGTATAATAAAATAATTTTTGTGGTTCCTATGTATTGTGGAAATCCACCTTCACTGTATTTTACACTTATGGAAAGAATGCAAGACTATTTTAATAATAATGAAGCGAATTATCCAGCATTCATTAGCAAATTACATATTATAGGAATATATGGATCTGACGAAGAGAATCCTCTCTTTATTCCTTTGATATCAAATATTTTAAATGATATAAATAAATGTTTGCCTATTCAAAGACGTAAATATGAAATTAAAATGAGTGATTCGGTTATGGATAAGAAATGTATTGTTGCATTAATTGATACGTATAAAAGAAATATGGGATTATAGGAAAGACTTATAGCCCACCACACCTTATAAAAAGATAGATATCGTAGCAATTAGGCATTTGAATGTGTCTATAAGTCATCATATTTATAGTAGAAATATAGAGTATTTTAAGGTGAGAGGAAAAATAGTCAATTGAAGAAATTAGAACTAATATGCAATATAATATTAGTAAAAATTATGAAAATGCATTATAATAATAGTAATATCACGCTTTGATTGATTTTTTATCATCAAATGAGTTATGGTTATTCGCAATTAAACAATATATAATATTAGTGTAATTGGCCATTACAATACATTAATAAAGGAGAAAATATTATGAATATAGGTTCAATAATAAAAGAGCTAAGACAAAAGAAAAAGATGTCTCAGGAGGAACTTGCAGAATATTTAGGTGTATCAACACAAGCTGTATCAAGATGGGAGACATCAGTAAGTTATCCTGATATTATTTTACTACCACTTATAGCAAATGTGTTCAATGTTACAGTTGACTATTTGTTAGGTACTGATAAATTTAAAAATGATAAAATAGTAGAAGAAATAAATGAAACTTATCGAAAATATAATAAAAAGGGTGATAATGTTGGGTGTTATGAATATATGAAAAAAATGTATGAAAAATATCCACATATTGAAAAGGTTCAACTTATGTATGCAAATTCTTGTAGTGCAGCACATAATGAAGATAAATCAATAATTGATGAAGGAATTGAAGTACTTGAACGACTTGTTAGACTTTCGTATGATGAAGAGATAAAAGATAAAGCATATGATAAGTTATTTTGGTTATATTTACATAAAAAAGATAAAGTAAAATTAAAAGATATATTTAACCAAAACTTAAGAAAGACTATTATTCATCATATATGTTAGATGGGGATGAATTGACAAAATATTGCCAACTAGAAATATGTGGTATTATAGGTGATTTCTGGGATCAACTTATGGATATGAGAAAAAATGAAACTTATCCATTAAAAGAAATGGTAATTGCATTAAATAAATTTAACCAAGTTTGTCAAATAATGTTTGAAAATAAGGATTACCCAATACAAGTATTATGGTACATAAAAACGGTAAATAGATTTATTGCAATTGATTATTTAAAATTAGATAATATAGAAAAGGCATTACATCATATCAAAATATGTTGTAAATGTGCTGTAGAAAGTGATAGTAGACCAAAAGTTTTCAAACATACATCTTTGTTATTTAATCACATTGAAGATGATAGAGAACAAATTTCATATTCAGGTAATACAAAAACATATGGTAATGAATCTTTTACTCTTTTGAATGATTTACAACGTGGAGATTTTGTTAAATTAAAAGGCAATGAAGAATATATAAAATTATTAGAAAAATTAGCAAAATATAAAAAACAATATAATTAGTCATCAAGTCAGTTAATCCAAATTTAAATTAGGTTAGCTGGCTTTTTACTTTCTCGTCTGTTTGTACTTAATAATATTTTTAGTCCATAATTACTTGGACTATGTGTATGACATCAAAGATCATAATGTTTATATAGAAGGACAAGGATATTAAACAAATTCCAATTTATCAGTAAGTTTATTGCACACATTTTGATCAAACTGTACGCAAATTGTATCAAAATAGGTAGTCGCACACATAATAGTAGAATAAGTCTGATACAATGCTATCGGACTTTTTTTCATTGCAGATAGGAACATTTATTCTTTCCGCCAACATCCTTCCGAGCCTTGTAGAAATAGCATTTTATATTAGTTGAAACAAAAGCGTGAGCGATGTGAATGTTGTGATGATCAGTTGGATAGGCATAATATAACGGATTCAATCAAGTGCAATTTGACTCTTTATAAACATACAAACTTTTGACAATAAACCTCCTATATAGGAGGTTTTTACATAAAAATGAATGGTGGATTTCTTGTCACTAAAATAAAACAACTAGGAGACAGAACGTTTGAGAAGCTTCTAGCAAAAAGAATATTGATGCATTCAATGGAGCCCAGGGTCGCATTCTTTATGTGCTGTGGCAGGAGGATGGAATCACGATTGGTTCACTCTCAATCAAATGCGGATTGGCGATAACATCTCTTACGACGATGCTGGAAAGAATGGAAAATCAAGTGCTGATAAATCGTGTTCAGTCTGAAACGGACAAAAGAAAAACGCTCCTGTTTCTGACTGAGAAAGCGCGTGCTTTAAAGGAGGAGTACGATGCTGTATCTACTGAGATGGGTCGCATTTACTATAAAGGCTTCTCAGAGGAAGAAATCACCCAGTTTGAAGAATACCTGACCGAATCAGAAAGAATCTTGAGGATCGTCAGTAGTTATGAGTGTTTGTATCGAAAATCAGATTCAGAACATGAACATCGTCATTGGTTGCACAGTGGGGTGTGTATATTGCTATGCCCACTGACGTTTTAAAATATAGAAATAAAAATGATGTAAATATCTAAATAACATCGTATAATACTATTGAGGTATAGTAATGAAAGAGGTTAGATAAAATATTAAAAATTTTTCATAATAAAGAATTAAAAGAGATGTCGATAGAACAACAAGAAAAGTGACAAAAACAAAAATAGTAATGCAGTTTGTATATTTAAGAGAAAAAATAGGATTTACTCAACAAGATATTGTGGATAAAATGGGAATAATGCATCAACAAATAACTAGATCCTGAAAATATGAATAATTCTCTAACTATTTTCTTTTTGGTTAAATATGCAAATGCATTGGATACCGAGTTAGATGTTGTTTTAAAAGGTACGGAGTTGATAGAGGTGATAAATAATGAACAAGTATGAGATTGTTAAGTTTGTTGATGATGAAGTAAAATTAGATGTCAATATTTCTCCGTTAGAAAAAACAATATGGATTAATATCGAGCAAATATCCGTCTTATTCGAAAGGGATAGATCGGTAATAAGCAAGCATATTAAAAATATTTTTTTAGAAGGAGAACTTTTTGAAAATTCAGTATGTGCATTTTTTGCACATACTGCAAATGATGGGAAGATATATAATGTTAAATATTATAATTTGAGAAATAGAGGTATAACACTACCCAAAAGAGTACCTAGCAAAGTAAT
>UQAI01000025.1 GCA_900538885.1 uncultured Mollicutes bacterium | reverse complement strand
CCAAACGATATCATACTTTGCTGTGATAATGGTTTTCGAGATATTGTTACTTGTAGGCTTTTTTGCAAGTTTAAGTTATGGACAAAATTTTGGTTGGATACTATTGATAATATCTTTATCTTTATAGTCTTTTATTTTTTCTAATAATAAATCTCTTTTAATCATATTATCAACTCCTATGTTTTATTATAACCGCAAAACTTTTATTTGTTAATAGTTTTGCGGATTAATTTGTTATATGCTTTTTAAATTTTTGGTACTAAATATTTATAGTCTATAATTATTGTTATAGATAATTGGTAAGGCTTAAACTAAAGTACGATTATTGGTAGTTGAATAGCACATAATTATGCGAAATAAATGTAAATAGCGCTTTTTGTAATTTGATATAAACATTGATATAACTTGAAAAATAGGATTAGCTCTACACTAATCCTATTTCATACTATTAACTAATAGATAAAATTTAATTTGTAAAACCAATATCAGATATTTTTAAATGCGCGTATTTATCTGCTAGTTTATAACTGGTTATTCTAGTGTTTCCACCATTAGGTATTAATAATTTCTTATTAACCCATTCTACCATCCATTTCGAGATGGCTCTTGAAGTTACTCCAAATAATGTGGCTAATTCTTTATTTTTCACTATGGTTATATTATTTTCTAAACAATATCTTACTAGTATTAAATCTTTTTTAGACAATCCATTTAATGCATTAGCTATGTCCTTAGTTGAAGCTTCTTTAGCTTGGTGATAAATATTTTCAGCGTTTAAGGACATAATTTTGCAAAAATATTCTATCCATACTTCTAAATGTGGTGGATTTTCTCTTTCGTCATAAAACAATGCAGGAAGCCCCATTTGTAGCGAATTGTAATATCCTTCAAGATCATTCATATAATATTCTTCAAAAGAATTAAACCCTTTAAAATCGTAATCTTTAATCATTAGAATATATGTTGCAAGCGCTCTTGATGTACGACCATTACCATTAGAAAAGGGATGAATACTAACAAATGCATAACTTGTTATTGCTGCTAAAATTGGAGTTGGTAGAGACTGATTATTGTAAAACCAAGCTATTAGTTCATCAATTAATGGTTCAATATCGCACCACTCTGGTGGAATGTATTCTACACATTTAGTTTTATCCTCATATACAGCAAACAAAACGCCTGGAGGAGTAGGACCTCTAAATTCTATTCTCTTAAGTTTCCCACTTCTTTCGATTATATCGTGCAATTTATAAATGAATTCTTTAGATAATGGCGTTTTTTTTGATTTTTCCTCTCCTAAAAACGATAATGCATCCCAATAATTTTGTACTTCTACTTCAGCAGCAAATTTACTGATTTGATTCTTTTGACTGATTACATTTTCAACTTGTTTTAAAGATAAAACATTTCCTTCAATACTTGTAGAAAAATGTGTTTTTTTAAGTTTGGCATCATACATTAATTTTTGCTTTGTTCTCGTTGGCAAGTACAAGTATTCTAAAGCGGTTTTATACTTTTCGATATTTAACAAGTAACTAACAAGTTGATTTGTATATTTAAACTCCAATTTCATATTTATCATCTCCAAGTATATTATAACAAAATAAGGAACAAAAATCAAATTTTTCGTTCCTTATTTGTTCCTTATTTTTCTTTATTTGTTCTCTATTTTATTTTTTATCAATATCCTTATAAATAAAAACCTCACAATGTGAGGGTTATTTATTATTCTTTTTGGTTATTTCTTCTAAAAATAAATGAAATACTTCTGATGTTGCTACCGCATCATGTAATGAATCATGATCTTGAGGAGCAGGAGCTTTTTTACCAAATAGTTCATAGGCATTAAAAAGACCTATATCAGACTTAATACTATAATAATTTTTTATTACTTGCATTATATTTACTACTTGTTTGCGTTCTAGTATTTTAGGTTTATGGTGCATTTCACATGATAGATCAATAACATATATATCATTGCGTCCCCAAACATAGACTATTGGTTGGTAATATGTTAGAAGATTTTTAAGCATATAGTAGAATTGATTATATGTTTTTGCTTTTTTAAAGT
The DNA here is from genome assembly GCA_900538885.1 of uncultured Mollicutes bacterium. Lineage (GTDB taxonomy): Bacteria > Bacillota_I > Bacilli_A > ML615J-28 > CAG-313 > UMGS75. The sequence goes on along the minus strand of UQAI01000025.1, from coordinate 21,358 downwards.
CTTTTTCAGTAAGGTTTAAAAAGCTATATGTTCTATCAGTTATACGATTTATATCAAGTGGTAATACATTATCGTGTTCGGTTAACACCAGGTTACCATCATTATCTTCTAGGTAAATACCATACTGAATAATTTCAGGTTTGAAGCCACTACCATGAACATACGAAAAACTTGGCATTGTAAACTCTAAGTCAATAAACATACGGTAGGCATCTTTTGATAAAAGTTTATTCACGCCTTTTTTAATCATATCTATATCATAATAGGTCATGAAGCCTTTGGAAGTATGCCTTATCATTTTTGTGAAACTAATTACTTCTCTTGTTGAACGATGACATTTGATAGTTCTTTCTTCTTTACATAAAAAGAAAACATATAGGCCTTCATGCAAGTATGGCTTAAATCTTTTGTACTGGCTACGGCTAAAATAGAAAAATTCAATTCTGTTTTTGATTTTTATTTCAAAAATGCGTTCGTCTAAATTTATTTTTCTAATTTGTCCACACACGCTAATCAAAGTCATCACTCCTTTCTTTATAGTTTAATTTCATTCATTTTTATCAACTCTAAAATAGCTTGACTGCGTCCTTTTACTCCAAGTTTTTGAATAACATTGGAAATATGATTTCTAACGGTTTTACTACTAATATTAAATTTGTCAGCAATTTCATCAGTATCATAATTTTCAACCAATAACTCGAAGATCTCACGCTCTCGACTAGTTAAGAACTTAGTATTATGCATCTAATCCCCACACTTTCATTTTATTTTATGCGTAAGGGTTAAGATTGGTCACGACTATTTACTACTTCTATAATTTCCATTGCTAGTTCTTTAGGAAAACCTAAAGCTTTAAGTTTGTCAACTGAAGCATGGGATAATTCTTCTAAATTATCAAATTCTTTCATAAGAATTAGTTTTCTTTTTTTACCAATACCTTTAATATCATCAAAAATTGAGGTAAAGGTATTTTTGCTATGTGTTTGTTTAAAATAAGTAATTGCGAAACGGTGTACTTCATCTTGCATTGCGGTAAGGATTAGGAAAGTATTACTACTTTTATCAAGTTTTACTTCTTCAAGCTTACTAGTTATAATCATATCAGTACGGTGCTTGTCGTCCTTCGCAAGCCCTATTAAATTTATGTTTAATCCTAGCTTATTTAAGATTTCTCTTGCTGCTCTTACTTGAGGTTTACCCCCATCAACAATAATTAAATTAGGTAATCTTCCTTGTTCTTTTTGAAGTCTTGAATATCTTCTTTCAATTACCTCTTGCATTGTATGGTAGTCATCTGCTCCATCTACGGTTTTTACTTTATATTTACGATAATCTTTAGGTGATGGTACTCCATCAATATAGGTAACCATCGCACTTACAGGTGATGCGCCTGATATATTAGAGTTATCAAATATTTCAATTACTTTAGGATATTCAATATTAAGAATTTTTGATAGTTCTTCTAGTGGTTTAGTAGTCTTACTTAATTTAATTAATCTTATTTTTTGAATATTTTCTAGATTATTTTGAGCATTTTCACAGCCTAAATTGACTAGTTGTTTTTTTATTCCTTTAACTGGGACTATCACATTTAAATCAAGAGCCTCTTTTAGTATTTCATATCCTTCAATATATGGTATCAAAAGTTCTGAAGGTTTTACTACGGCATCAGAATCGTAGAATTGATATAAATATTCACAAAGGATATCATTTAGATTATCAATAATATCAAAAACTTCACCACTACGTTCAATTAATTTACCGGAACGCATATGTAGTATTTGGACACAAACAACTCCATCTTTCACAAAATAGCCAAATATATCGCGATTTCTACCATCTTGAATTGACATCTTTTGAGGTGTTAGTAATTCATTAATACTATTAATAATATTACGATATTCAATAGCATCTTCAAATTGAAGGTTTTCAGCAGCAGTATTCATTTTGTTATTCATTTCTTTTAAAAGTTGTTGATTACTACCTGATAATACTTCATTTGCTTTATTGATAATTTGTGAATATTCATCTTTATCAACACTATTTATACATGGAGCAAGGCACTGTTTCATGTCATAATACAAACAACTTTTTTTAGGGATAGTGTGACATTTTCTAAAGGGATATATTTTATTCAATACTTCAACGGTATCACGACAAGCTTTAGCGTTAGGAAAAGGACCATAAATTTTTAATGGTCTCTTTTTTCCTTTTAATTTTACATCTCTTGTCATAATTAAACGTGGATGTTCTTCTGAAGTAATCACAATATAAGGGTATGTTTTATCATCCATTAGCATAATGTTATATTTAGGACGATATTCTTTAATGTAGTTTAATTCTAACAAGAATGCTTCAAGTTCACTACTTGTTATAATATATTCAAAATCATAAACATTTTGGACCATTTTTGTGGTTTTGGCGTCATGAGAACCTGTAAAATAACTCTTTAATCTATTTTGAAGAATTTTAGCTTTTCCTACATAAATGATATTACCATGTTCATCTTTCATTTGGTAACATCCTGGTTTTTTAGGAACAAGTGATAGTTTTATTTTAATATTCTCTAAAACTTGTGAATGGTCCATATGTTTTCTCCCTTATTTTTTTAAGCTATCTAAGATTGCGGTAATACGATTACCATATTCTAACGATTCATCATATTTGAAACGAAGTTCTGGAGTTTTGCGTAAATCTAAACGGTGAGCAAGTTCACTTCTTAAAAAGCCGCTAGCACTAACTAATTGTTTAGATGTTGCTTCTTTTTCGTTTTGACTACCTAAAACTGTATACCAGATTGTCGCAAGCGATAAATCATTTGTTACTGTTACTTTTGTAACTGATACATATTTTAATAATTCATTTTTAGCTTCATCTCTTAAGATTAAAGCTAATTCTTTTTCTATCATTTTTTCTATTCTATCGATACGATATGACATTTTAATTCCTTTCTACTTCTTCCATAACAAAGCATTCTAAGACATCTCCAACTTTAACGTCGTTATAGTTTTCAATGGTAATACCACATTCGTAACCTGCTTTAACTTCTTTTGCATCATCCTTGAAACGTTTTAAGGAGCCTATTTTGCCAGTATATACAACGATGCTATCACGAATAACACGTACACCACCGTTACGAACAATACTACCACTTAAAACATAGCAACCTGCAATTGTTCCAACTTTACTTACTTTATAAATTTCACGAACTTCAGCTTGACCTGCTGATTTTTCTTCATATACTGGATCAAGCATACCTTTAACAGCTTTTTCAATATCTTCTTGTAATTTATAGATTATATTATATAATCTAATTTCTACACCTTTTTCTTTCGCAATATCTGTTATTTGAGCAAGCGGTCTAATATTAAAGCCAATGATGATAGCTTTAGAAGCAATGGCTAAACTAATATCATTATCAGTGATTCCACCAACACGGGCACTGATAACATTGATTTTAGTTCCTTCAATATTGATTTTTTCAAGTAAGCCTTTGATAGCTTCAATTGAGCCTTGTACATCACATTTAATAATTAAGTTTAGATTTTTGATTGATTCATCCTCTTGATTTTTAAAGATATCATTTAAAGATGCAGCTTTGCCGATACCTTTTTCTTGACTAAATTTGTTGAATGATCTAGTTTCAGCAATTTCTTTTGCTTTACGTTCATCATTGATAACTAAGAATTTTTCACCAGCAAATGGAACTTCCATAATACCTGTGATTTCAACTGGTTTAGATGGACCTGCTGATTTAATTGATTGACCTAATTCATTTTGCATTGCTCTAATCTTACCATAAGTGTTACCTACTACAACAATGTCACCAACTTTAATTGTACCATTTTGAACAAGAAGTGTTGCGACTGGACCTTTACCTTTATCAAGTTTAGCCTCAATTACTGTACCAATACCTAAACGATTAGGGTTGGCTTTATATTCTTTCATGTCACTTAATAAAACAATCATTTCAAGCAATTCATCTACACCTTTACCAGTTAGTGCAGAAATTGGAACAAAGATGGTATCTCCACCCCAATCTTCAGCAAGTAGATTGTATTCAGTTAATTCTTGTTTGATTCTATCTGGTGATGCGCCTGGTTTATCCATTTTGTTTACTGCAACAATGATTGGAACGCCAGCTGCTTGAGCATGTTCAATCGCTTCTTTAGTTTGAGGCATAACACCATCGTCAGCCGCAACCACTAAGACAACAATATCAGTAATTTGGGCACCACGAGCACGCATTTCGGTGAAGGCAGCATGTCCCGGAGTATCTATGAAAGTAATTATATGACCATTCTTTTCAACTTGGTAAGCACCAATGTGTTGGGTAATACCACCAGCTTCACCACTAACAACATGACTACTACGAATTGTATCAAGTAACGTTGTTTTACCATGATCAACGTGACCCATAATTGTTACGATAGCAGGTCTGGTTACAAGGTCTTCTTCATTATCTTCAAACGACATTTCATCAAATCTTGTCATGTCAGTGATTTGTTTATCTTTGATTTCATAATCATATTCTATTGCGATAAGTTCAGCAGTATCACGATCTAAACTTTGAGTTGCATTAGCAAGAATACCCATCGAAACAAATAATTTTTTAACAAGCTCAGTTACACTAATATTCATTGCCTTAGCAATTTCACTTACGTTCATGCCATTTTCATAATATAAAACGTGATCTTTCTTTTCTTCTTTGTTTGGAATATTACTTGTTCTTTTTTCTTTAGCTTTTTCATGACGATTTTTGTTACTATTTTTCTTTTTAACTTTTATCGCTTCTTCCGCTTGGTTGTTTTTTCTTCTTAAGCTTTTAGCTTCACGAGTAATATTATATTCATCATCTTCTAAAAATTCTTGATATTTTTCAAGTGTAGCTTCATCAACACGTGGTTGAACAATTTCATCAATTATTGGTTTAACTACTACTTTTTCCTCTTTTTTAGGTTCTTCTACTTTTTTTGGTTCTTCTACCTTTACTTGAGACTCTACCTTTGGTTTTGCGGGAGCCGCCTTTTTTACTTCTGGTTGTTTCTTTTCTTCTTTTTTAGGCTTTAAGGCTGCTTTGGGTTCTTCCTTTTTCTTTTCTATCTTTTTAGGTTCCTCGACTTTTGGTTGAGTCTTTACTTGAGGCGCTACCTTTGGTTTTGCGGGAACTACCTTCTTAAATGGATATGGCACGCCATAACGCTTAGCAAGTTTCTTTTCTACGTCTTTATCAACCATAGTTTCTTCTTTGGCTGATACATCGACACCAACATTTGGTAAAAGATTTAATAATTCAGAAGATGATATTTTAAAGATTTCTGCTAATTCTTTGACTTTCATTTTAGTCACCTTTTCTTTCTAATTCAACTTTAATTGCTTTAGTAAAGCCGGTATCAGTAATTCCTATTACTTTAGGATTATTTGATCCAATGCTTGTTCCAATTTCTTCAGTTGAATATTTTTTTATTACAGGGATTTGGTAGAAGAAAGCTTTTTTTTCTACCTTATCGATAGTGGAAAGTGATGAATCACTCGCCACAAATATTAATTTAATTTGTTTTTTATTTAAATTTTTCAAGACTGCATCGGTGCCAGCAACAAGCTTACCTGCCCTTTTCGCAAGTCCTAAGTAATTACATACTTTATCCAATTATTTAATACCTTCTTTATCTAAAATTTCAAGCATTTCATTATATATATTTTCAGGTACTACTGTTTCTAAATGATGATCAAGAATTTTCTTTTTCATTGATGCTAAGACAGCAGATTTTTTCTTACAAACATAAGCACCATGTCCTCTTACTTTGCCAGTAGCATCTAGCACAACACTACCTTCTTGCGTTCTAACTACTCGAAACATTTCCATTTTAGGGTGTTGTTCGTTTGTTACAACACATTTACGAAGTGGAACTTTTTTTACTTTATTTACTTCGGCCATATATCACCTAAATAGTGTAAACATTAGGTTTAAATTTAATGCCTAATTCATATGCTTTATCTTCATTCTTGATATCTATTTTCCAGCCTGTAACTTGAGAAGCTAAACGAGCATTTTGACCGCCTCTACCAATCGCAAGTGAATATTGATTATCAGGGACAATCGCAATACATTTCTTTTCTTCTTCATCAGTTAGAACACTGATAACTTTAGCAGGCGTAAGAGCCTCAGCTATTAATTTAATTGGATTATCATTCCATTCAAAAATATCAATTTTTTCGCCATTTAGGGCTTCATTAATTTGTTTGATTCTACTTCCTGATGGGCCAAGGCATGCTCCTTTCGCATCAACATTGATGTTATTAGACTTAATACCTATTTTAGTTCTACTTCCTGGTTCACGTGCAATCGCAATAACTTCAATAACGCCACTTGCGATTTCAGGAATATAAGTTTCAAATAAACGTTTAATAATATCACGGTGTGTGCGTGAAACAAATACTTTAGGGCCACGACCAGTTTCTTCAACTTTAGTTATACATACCTTTAATTGTGTGCCTACTTGATATGATTCACCAGGTAGTGTTTCATCAATAGGTAAAATTGTACTTGTATCCATTCCAATATTTAAAACAACTATATGGTTATTAACACTAATAATTGTTGCGGTAATGATTTCGCCTTCTTTATCTTTGAAATATTCGTATGCTCTCTTACCACTTAGTTCTTTTAAACTTTGAATGAAAATTTGTTTGAAACGAGTTGCGCCTTTACGTCCGATTGAACCAATACTAATCTCTGTTCTAAAGTCTTGACCAACTTTAACTCTTGCACGCATTTCTTTAGCTTCATCAAGTAAAATTTGACCTTCCGGACCTTCAGGATCAATTTCTTCAACAACATGGAAAGTTTGGAAAACTCTTATTTTCTTTTGTTCTTCATTGAATTCTATATTAATTTCACCTTTTGCGCCTTCTAATTGACAGGCTTTAATCAATGCTGTTTCTACTGATTTAAATACATCTTGTAAATCTAAGTGTCTTTCATTGGCTATAACTTCAAGTTCTTCATAAAATCCTTTACTAATCATTTTCTTCACTCTCCTTAAAATTAACTGCGAGTCTTATTTTCGCAATATTACTACGTGTTATTATTATTTCCTTAGTTCTTGTTTTAATGATAGCATCTATTATTATTTTTTCATCATCATAAGATTTTAAATATCCGTAAAACTCTTTTAAGTTGCTAGCATTTTCTACTTTTTGATATGTTGAAACATATATATACTGATTAATTGCACGTTTATAATCTTCATCAGTTATTAGTTCACGTTCTGCCCCTAAGCTAGATACTTCAAGATAATAGCCATCAGGAATTAAATCATTAATTGCATCTAATATTTCTTCATTAATTGATGCTACTTCATCAATATCTAAAATAAAGGTTTCAGGATCATCAATGGTAAATACTATTTTGTTGATACCAAATTCTTTTACTTTTTTTAGACTAACCAATATTTTATGATATTTTTCAATTATTGGTAGAGCTAATTTTTTCATTTCTTCTAAATTAATCATTATACTATGCTCCTATACATTTAAAAGGTGAGCCATTTAAATGCTCACCACCATAACTTATTACATCATTATTATACCATAAATGATAATTAAAAGTCAAATAAAACTATTTATGGATTCTATAATTTATATTTTAATTAATGAATTTTTCCTATCATATATTCAATTACTTGAATTATTTTCAATTTTTGATATAATATATATAAAGAAACGAAAGGGGGTTGATTTATGATAAACATCAACATCAACAATCAAAATGTAGAAGTACAAGAAGGAACACGCGTTCTTGACCTTTTACCAGAAAGCGAAAAAACAAACTACTGCGTGTGTAAGATTAATCGTCAAATTAAAGAGCTACGATTTGCATTAACTGAAAAGCAAAATAACGCCAAAATTCAGTTTATTGGTCTTGACAATATTGAAGGTGGAAAGGCGTATGAAGCAAGTTTAAGACTTGTTATTGCGATGGCATGTCACAGCCTTTATCCTACTTTAAAGATTAGATTTAGTTATAACGTATCTCGTTCAATCTTTTGTCAGATCCTTGATAAAACTGTTCATTTAACTAAGTTTTGTGAAGACATTAAAAGAGAAGTAAATAGAATTATTTCTTTAAATCTTCCTATAGAACGTGTTACTGTAACTACTCAAGAAGCTATTGATATATATACTAAATATGGCCATACTGATAAAATTGCTATTTTAAAATATCGACCTGATAGTAATATTCACCTTCATAAAATTGGCGATTACTATGATTATATGCATGGATATGTAGTTCCATCAACGGGATGCTTGAAGAATTATATTATTCGTCCTTACAGTCCAGGTTTAATTATTCAATATCCACGCTATGAGTTAAATGCTAAAATACCAGAATTTTCAGAAGAATCAACTTATGGTAAAACGTTAAAACAAGCATACATTTGGGGACAAAAAACAAAGACTCAAACCATTGTTGATATTAACCAAAAAATTGAATCGGGTAATATTGTAGATTTCATTCAAATGTGTGAAACTAAACACACAAATATGCTTGCGGAACTTGGTGAAATTATTCATAAAGATATTGAGAATATTCGTCTAATCTGTATTGCTGGTCCTAGTTCTAGTGGTAAAACCACTTTCTGTAATCGTTTAAGAATTGAGTTAATGTCAAGAGGTATTAATCCTGTAATGATTTCAATGGATAACTATTATCTTACTAAATCTGAAATTGCAAGAATTCAAAATACAACTATTGAAAATGTTGATTTAGAACATATCAATACTTTGGATATTGAATTATTCAATCAAAATTTATTTGACCTTATTAATGGTGAAGAAGTCACTCTTCCATACTTTAATTTTACTACTGGTAAAAGAGAAGCAGGTCCAACTATAAGAGTTGATGCTAATAGCCCAATCATTATTGAAGGTATTCACGCCTTAAATGAAAAACTTACTTCATCAATTCCAAAACATCAAAAATTTAAAATTTATATAGCTCCACAAGTTCAGATTAACATTGACAATCATTCACCATTAAGTACTACTGATTTACGCTTAATTAGAAGAATAGTTAGAGACATGAAATTTAGAAATTGTCCAGCTGCTGGTACTATTGACATGTGGCAATCTGTTCGCGAAGGTGAGTTCAGATGGATTTATCCAAATCAAGAAGGTGCCAACTATGTCTTTAATTCTGAGTTAACTTATGAACTCGCGGTATTAAGAACGCATGCTCTTCCTGCATTACGTGAAATCAAACCAACTGATCCTGAATATCTAGTAGCCAATCGTTTAATTAAATATCTAAAATATTTTAGACCAATTGATGATGAGAGTATTATTCCTTGTAATTCTTTACTACGAGAATTCATCGGTGGTAGTTGCTTTAATGTATAATTAATCTTATTTTACAAACACTATTAAGGAGGAATTTATGAAACAAATAAATGAAAATGAATTTAAACAAGAAGTTTTAGATGAGCCTAAATTAACAGTTGTCGATTTCTATGCTGATTGGTGTGGACCTTGTCAAATGCTAAAGCCAGTATTAGAAAAGGTTAGCGAAAATTACAGTGACTTAAAAGTGGTAAAAGTAAATGTTGATGACAACCACCATTTATGTGAAGTATATGGTATATATAGTATTCCTCACGTAATTATGTTTAAAGAAGGTAAAGTCATTGATCAATTTGTAGGTTTTAAATCTGAAAGTGATGTAGAAGAAAAAATTAAAGCACATCTTTAATCAAAAAAAGCGGTTAGATATGATATCTAATCGCTTTTTATTATGCATTTCTATTATTTTTTAAATAATCACTACAATTTGTGCCAGCAATTTCACCTTCATATACGGCTTTAGCTACTTGAAAAGGAGAACCAACTACATCACCACAAGCATATAAGCCAGGAATACTAGTTTCCATTTTTGGGTTTACTTCTATTTTATCATTTTGAATGGAGGCTCCAAGTTTTCTCGCAAAATCATATCCACCTGCATTCTTCCAGGCAATAAATAAGCTTGGAACATTTATGGTATCTTCATCTTCAAATACTATTTGTGATAATCTATCTTCACCTTTGAAGGCTTTTATTTTTCTAGTTTCAACTTTAATCTTATTACTAGTTACTGTTAAGTTTTTACCATTTGTTAGAATTACTACTTCTTTTGCATTTTTTTCAAGTTCTAAAGCTTCGCTCACCGCATATGTTCCATCACCTAACACATAAGCAGTTCTGCCTCGATAAAAGAAACCATCACAAACTGCACAATAACTTAAGTTTTTATCTTTATATTCTTTTAAGTTCGCAATATCTGGAAGTGTACGTTTAGTACCACTTGCGATAACTACTGCTTTTGATAAATACTTATTAGTAAGTGTAGTTACTTCAAATTGTGGGAATTCGTTACTTTCAGTTTTTCTAATTGATATTACTTCTTCAGTTTTAATTTCTACTCCAAGATTCATAGCTTGAGTAATACCATTTTGGAGTAACTCTTTACCATCAATATGGGGAGTACCATAATAATTATCAATTACCTTAGCCTTTAATAAAGCACTATCATCTAAACCAATAACTAATACATTTAAATTACTTCTTCTTGCATAAAGACTTGTTGATATGCCTGCAGGACCTTTACCTATTATAATTACATCATACATCATATAATCACCTTCTATATTATATCCTAAACTATTTAAGGGTATACATTACAATACTTGATGCTGAAAGAACATTAAGGGATTCAACTTTATTTTCCATAGGGATTTTCACATTGACATCCATCATATTAGATAGTTCTTCTGACATTCCTCTTGCTTCATTACCAAAACAGATACTAAATTTCTTTTCTTTTACAAAGTTATCAATGCTAATTGATTTTTTAAGATTGGTGCCGATACACTTAATTCCATTTTGTTTTAGTTTTTTTACCGCATTAATTAAAGAACCATAATAGAAAGGAATCTTGAAAATTGCTCCTTGAGTTGCTCGTAAAGTTTTTTCATTATATATATCAACAGTATCACTAGACATATATATGGCATCATAGCCAAGAGCTGCGGCTGTCCTAATAATTGAACCTAAATTACCCGGATCGTTTATACTTTCTAGTAATACTATTTTAATATTTTTTTTAGTTAAGTCAAGTGGTAATACTTTAGGCATTTTAACAATTCCAATTATACCTTGTGGATTGACTGTACTAGATAGTTTTTTAATAATTTGATCATTTACTAAATACTGGTCAATATTTTGATATTTTTTAAAATCTTCTTCTTTGGTTGTTAAGATAGCTTCTAATAATGCGTGATTGTAAGCTTCCTCAACTAAATGATACCCTTCTACAACAAATTTTTGTTTATTAATGCGTGTTTTCTTATCATTTAATTTATCTATATTTTTGATTATATCGTTTTGAACTGATTGTATTACTTTCATATTTCACCTTATAGTTTACTCTTCATATATAACAAGATATAGACTTCACAACCTAATAAGCATACAACAAATATTAACCAAGTTACACTCCAATAACCAATAAAGAAAGAAATGGTTAAATAAATTGTTGTAACTAAAGCAAGTAAATTTAAGCAGTTTCTAAGTAATCTCATTTTAGGAGAACTATGTGGATATACTAATTTATCTACTAAAAGATATATATATCCTACTGCTAAAAAAACCAGCCATGATGGGTGCCATATATATATATGTTTAACTGTAGCAAGAAAAAAACAAGGCACTACATATAATGTAACCGCAAGTGCGAAGAATGATAATCCTAAACAAATTCGAGTTAATACTTCCAGTTTCATCTTTTTACAGTATATAAACATATATATAGCAGTTATTAACACAAAGATAATACTTGGGATAACAACAATACTACAAGTACTGCGATAACTATGTACGACAAATTGACTAATGGCCAAATATACAATAACAACTGTTAAAAAATAAATAGTTCCAAAAATGCTAAAAGCAAGCATTTTATTCTTGAAAATTGGATGTGAAGATTTTATTTCAATATCATGTAAAACTTCTTTATATGAAGACATAATCTCCATACATTCACGATATTTTTGCTTTTCTGGAACATCTGCTAAATCATTATATTTATCCATCATTATTGATAACAATTCTTCTTTTAAATCTAAGACTTCTTTAGTTTCTGGATAATATGAAAATTTACGATCAACTGTTCTTTTAATTTTATTAATGGTTTTTAAATTATTCATTATCGGATCCCCCTTTAATTAAATTATTTAAAACGTGATTAACCTCATGCCACTCAATTAATTTTTCTTCATAATACTTTTTGCCTTTATCAGTAATATGATAATACTTTCGTCTTGCGGTTGAAGAATCATCACCCCAGTAAGTAGTAATCAAACCATCATTTTCCATTCTTTTAATTGTTGTATAAATTGTTGCATCTTTTAAGTCGAAAATACCACCACCTTGGTCGTTAATACTCTTTAGTACGGCATAACCATAACTGTCTCCTTTTATTAGTATTGCAAGAATTATGGTTTCGGTATTTCCTCTTAACATTTCACTAGAATATTTCATTATGCACCTACCTAATCTAATTAGTTATAATATACCACATTTAGAACTTTTACGCAATAAATGTGAAATTAAAAGAATTAATTTATTATACACATTAGCTCTTTTATCTTTAATTATTAAATTATTATTGAGGAAAGAAAAACACATCTAATTACTTAGACATGTTTAAATCTATGTTATTTTCATCTTCTATGTCGTGAAGACTTTCAAATAATATATTATCAGCTATATTATTGCAATGATCACCAATACGTTCAAGATTGGCAAGAATATCAACAAAGTGTAAGTCCGCATTTAGAATGTTAGTGACGCCACTAGTTAGGATACTTACTTCAGCTTTTCTATATTTTTTCTCTAATTCATCTATTTGAGGTTCTGTTGCTCTAACTCTTCTTGCACTTTTCTTGTCGTTGTTTTTGAATGAGACATAAGCATCATTAATCATTGCGGTTAGTAGTTCTAATAAATGATTAAGCATATTTAATGTTTCATCTTGGAAAATATAGTTATTACTATAACGTTCCTCCATGAATTCTGCAAGATTTAATAAGTGGTCGGCAATACGCTCTAAATCTCTAATTGTATCAAAGCAAATTGCTTGTTCATGAATAGCCACAAAACTAAGTGTTGAACTAGATACTTTAACTAGGTAGTCATGAAGTTTATTATCGTAATTATCAGTTACATCTTCTAAATTATTTATACGATTAAATAGTTTATTATCATTACCATTAATATACTTTTTAGTATCATCAAACATTTGTAAAACAATTTGGAACATGTCTATTGTAACTTTTTTCGCATTTGCGATAGCTAACACAGGAGCTTGTTCAATTAATGATGGTTCTAATTTATCCACACCTTTAATTAATTTTTCTGATTCTGTAAGTGGAATTATTCTTTCAACTATTTTAACTAATAGCCTTACAAACCAACAAAGAACAAATGTAGTCACAACATTGAATATAATGTGTACAACCGCAATTACATGTGCAGGGTTTTTTGTAAAATATGGGATGTTATCCTCCATCATTTGCATTAAATTGCTAAATGGATATAATAGAATAACAAAAATAATACAACCTGTTATATTAAATAATAGATGAGCAAGAGCAGCACGTTTGGCGTTTCTTGATGAAGAAAGTGACGATAAAAGTGCTGTAACTGTAGTACCAATATTTGAACCTATAATAATTGAAATGGTTGCGATAAGAGAAATACTGTGTGCTCCACTAGCAAGTGGGGTCGCATATATTTGTTGTGCAATCGCAATTAAAGCTGATGACGACTGAACTACTGCTGTAAGTACTACACCGGCTAGAATGCCTAAAGCTGGATTATCTAGTGTTTTTACAATATCGGTAAATGATGGATTATTTACTATTTCTTTTAATCCTAAATCCATTGTATCAAGACCGAAGAAAAGTAATCCGAATCCAAGGATAGTAAGACCCATATAATGTATTTTCTTTTGTTTAATAAAGAAAACAATTATAACACCTATTGTTACAAATATTAATGATATTCCACCAATATCAAAACCAACTAAAATAGAAGTTACTGTGGTTCCTATATTCGCTCCCATTATTACTGGGATAGCTTGAGGTAGTGTCATAAGTCCCGCTGCAATCAAACTGATAACTATTGCGGTTAAACCTGATGATGATTGAATTATTGCGGTAAGAACAAAACCAACTAGAATTCCTTTCCATACTTTATTTGTGGATTTTTCTATTATTGTTCTTAGTCTATTCCCTGCAAGACCTTTTAAGGCATCCCCCATTATATATATACCGTAAAGGAAAATAGCCATACCTCCAAAGGCATACATTAATATCTGAAAACTACTCATTTAAATCACCTGCCTTATTTATTTTATCATATAAAAAAATATATTTCTATTCATAAGAATGCAAGTAATGATGTAAATGTTTTCAAAAGAAAAAAGTGCATGAGGTAAATGTTATATTTTATAACATCTACCTTATACACTTTCAATTAGTCATTATTATTTTGTACCTAATTGAGATTGAGCCATAGATACTAGACGACGAGTGATTTCACCACCTACTGTACCGTTTTGACGTGCTGTTGCATCAGGACCAAGATTTACACCTAATTCACTAGCGATTTCGTTCTTCATTTGAGCGATTGCACCATTAGCTGCTGGAACTGCAGTTTTGTTTCTGTAAGATGAGCTATTCATTATTTCACCTCCTCCTCAAAAATAGTATGTACTAAATTTGAAGATTTAAACATTTTTTATTTGGTAAATAATGTCAAATAAGTTCTGCTAGTTTTTCATCTACTGAAAGTTTTTTATTTATATAATCGTAATGACGGTTAGCCTTAATTACAATTCTTTCAACATTTGTGCATGCTTCATCAATTAAACTTTCATAATCAAATTTTTGTTCTTCTCTTTCCGCAATTTTAATCATTGGTTTAATTTGAGGATGTTTAGGAACAAACACAGTGCAGCAATCTTCATATGGTTTAATTGATGTTTCATATGTGCCAATCTTCACCGCAATATCCGTAATTTCTGATTTATCAAAGGTTGCGAGTGGTCTAATGACAGGAATTTTTACAACACTATTTATTGTATTCATACTTTCTAGGGTTTGGCTTGCAACTTGACCTATGTTTTCGCCATTGACAATTGCTAAATTACCACGTTCATTTGTTATTCTTTCCCCAATTCGATACATCATACGGCGCATAATAGTAATTCCATAATCTTCTCTTACGTGTTCATATATTGCACTTTGAAGTTTTGTAAACGGAACTACATAAAGATTTATACTTTGATATTCGGTATATGGAGCAATAATTTCTAACAAGTCAATAACTTTTTGAAGAGCCATATCACTTGTATATGGCGGTGAGGCATAATGAATTGCATCAATTGATACACCTTTTTTAATTGTTAAGTAGCCTGCCACAACACTATCAATTCCTCCAGATATCATAAGCGTAGCACGACCTAATGAACCTGCTGGAAGTCCTCCCATTCCCATGTATGTTTTAGTGAAAAGGAATGCTCCTTCAACTCTAACATCTAAATCAAGTGTGAAATCGGGATTATGAACATCAGCTTGTAAATTAGGAATATTCTTGAATAAATATCTTGCTACTTCCTTTGATATTTCAAGAGATGTCATTGGAAAGTTTTTATCAGCTCTATTAGTTTCTACCTTAAATGTCTTTTTACCTTCTTTTAATTCATTTTCAACTAAACTTTTGGCAGAGACACATATGTCATCAATATTAGAGTTTGCACGTTCAACAACACTAAATGAATATAAACCCGGGATTCTTTGTAAAACCTTTATAACATCAGTTGATGGTGTATTATGTAAGTGAATATAAAAACGCATACCACGCGATTCATATTCTAAGGCTTCAAAATCTTTTAAAGCTCTTTTAATACTATTTGTTACTTTTTGGACAAACTGCCTACGATTAGTTTTTTTAAGACTTAATTCTCCATATCTTATTAAAATGTGATCTTCCATATTACTTACTTCCTATTTCTTTTAATTTTTGGATAAAGTATTTTACTTCATCTATTGTATTTTCTGCTGATAGACTTATTCTAACCGCATTACTTGCTCTTACAGTATCATTATAAACAGCCATTAAAGTATTTTCTAAAGTTTTTGTTTTCGCATTGCATGCTGAACCATACCCTAAATATATTTGGTATTGTTCCATATAATGCATAAAGGTTTCCCCTTTAAGATTTTTTAAACTAAAGTTTAATACATATGGCGAATATTCTTTTTTACTATTGTTAATAATAATATAAGGTAACTTGCTTAATTCATCAATTAAATAATTATATAATTTATTTACCGTATTTAAACGATCACTTACCCCGCTATTTTCGCGTTCTAGTGTTTTTGCAAGGCAAACGGCACCTGCTACATCAACTGTACCACCGCGCATATTATTTTGTTGGTGACCACCTTTAGTGATTTTTTCTAAATTTATTTTATCATTTAAAATTAGTACAGCCGTACCTTTTAAACCGTGTAACTTATGAGCAGTGAAAGTCATTAAGTCTAAGTCATTTAAATCAAAATCCGGAACAAGTTTAGTTATTCCTTGAACTAAATCACTATGAAATTTAACTCTTGGATAATCCTTTAATATTTCTTTTATTTTTTTAATTGGTTGAACGCTACCAATTATATTATTTACCCACATAATAGAAACTAAAATGGTATCTTTTGTTAAGCTATTTTTTAACATTTCTAAATCAACAATTCCATTTTCATCTACATCTAAGTATGTTACGCTAAAACCTTGTTTTTCTAAATCTTGGAAACATTCTAAAACGGAAGGATGTTCTACTTTAGATGTAATGATATGTTTGTGCTGATTAACATATGGCTTGCATATTCCATATATAGCAAGGTTATTGGCTTCTGTTGCACTACCAGTAAATACTATTTTTTTATTTTTTAAATTTAGGGTATGACAAATTGAAACCGTAGCCCTATCTAGTAATGTTTTAGATGTAATTCCTAATTGGTGAGTACTACTTTCATTATACCAATATTCATTATTAATTTTTGTATATAAATCTATAATAACCGGATCTGGTTTGGTTGTTGATGCATTGTCAAAATAAATCATTGATATACTTCCTTTCAACATATTGTATATATTATACCACATTGCAAAAGTTTTGCAAAGAAAACTGACATATTGTATAATACTTACTATGAGGTGATATTATGAAACACATTACCTACACCCCTGTTGGTGTATGTTCTAGACAAATAAGTTTTGATATAGATGATGAAGGAAAAATTCACAACTTACATTTTCAAGGAGGTTGTCCTGGTAATCTTTCTGCTATATCCAAGTTACTTGAAGGTGCAGATGCTGCTAATGCAATGAAAATTCTTTCTGGTAATGTTTGTGGTTCACGTTCAACTAGTTGTGCTGACCAATTATCAAAAGCTATAGCCCAAAACTTAAAAGATTAACTCACGGAGTGTGAGTTTTTTTATTTCTTATTTTAAAAGAGCTAATTCACTGAACTAGCTCTAACTTTATCTATTTACTTTCCAAATATTTTTTCTTCCATCTTTTCCAGATAGTTTGATTACATCTAGTGATTTTAATGTTTGAATGGCTGCTGTTGCTTTATGATAGCTTAATTTTGTTATTTTACTAAAATCTAATGCTTTAAATGAATCCATTATATCATATTCATCAAGTAGTTTTATGTAATCATCTTTATCTTTTAATTCATACTCTTTAACTATTGAAAGTGGTACTTGCTTGTACCTTTCATAGCCTTTAGAACGATAATGCTTTTTAGATGTTTGCGTACGATACTCATCCATATCTAAATATATAACTTTAATATTGAGATTGGAATTTGTTAAATAATTCTTTATTTTGTAAAGTTCGGGAAGTACACTAAATGGTGTACCTTTTTTTGGTGATTTAGAGGTTTTAACTAACTCTCCATTTTCATCAATTACATAAAGTGTTTTGATTCTTGAAGCTGGGTATACAATTGTTACCTGATAACTTGGTAGAAATACATCAAGTTTGTGTCGTAACATATTAAAGTTTTGTGTTTGTATTTCATATATATGGCTATCAACCTTTATATCTGCATACATTCTATCTACTCTAATTTCGTGATATTTATTATCTTCTTCAATATAATACTTCAATATTTTATGAAGTATTTTTTCTTTTTGAATACCAATTGAAATATTTATATTAGGATCATTTACTTTGTTTTTAGCATATTCTAGTTTTTGTTCATTCATATTATGCTTTAACTAATCTTCTTTTAATTGTTCCTACTATAGAAAATACTACGAAAACAATTAAGTTTACAATAACAACACTTGATGCTGAAGAATAATTAGCAAACGCAAAGAAAGCAACAATGAAACATACTACAGAGATAATAGCTGATGCAACTATAACTTTCTTGAATTTTGTAAATACTTGCATTGCTGAAAGTGCTGGTAAAATAATTAAACTTGATATTAGTAGTGCTCCCATAATTTTGATACCAATTACAACAGTAACAGCTGTAAATAACGCAAAAATCATATTATATATTTTTGTTTTAATTCCTGTTGCCTTCGCAAATTCTTCATCAAAAGTAACACAGAAAATACGATTATAGAAGAATACAAAAATAAATATCACGAGTAATGAAACAGGTAAAATTACAAAGAAGTCTTTTCTACTAGCGAGAACAATACTACCAAACATCATACTATTAATATCTTTGGTAAATCCTTCACTAAGTGAACCTACGAAATAACCTATTGCTAGTGCCGCACTTGATATCAATCCAATGGCCGCATCACCTTTTATTTTAGTACTTTCGCCAATTCTAAGTAAAATATACGCTATAACCATTACTACTGGTATCGCAAGGTATGTTACCATTTCATCGACAAGTGGTGTTAGAGCCATGATTACAGCAAACACACCAAAACTAACATGGCTTAATCCATCACCAATCATAGAATAACGCTTTAAGACTAAAACAACGCCTAATATTGCAGCTGTTAAGGAAAGTAGTATTCCAACTAATAGTGGGTATTTAATAATGTCTAAATTCTCAAATAAATTACTCATTATTTTCACCCCTTTCAATATTACTTGTCGTTTTATTTATTATATACATATCTTTATACTCTTCAGGAGTTCCACAAAATACTTTGGATTGTTCAAGTTGAACTATCTTATTAGCGTGATCAATTATTTCTTCTTTAAAGTGCGAAACAATTATGATTGTTACTCCAAGTTCTTTGTTTATTTTATCAAGTAATTTATATAATGATACTGTTGTGCTTCGATCTAGTCCGGTAAATGGTTCATCAAGAATTAATAATTTATCAGTTGCACATAAAGCTCTAGCAAGTAAAACTCTTTGTTGTTGACCTCCTGATAATTCTCTAAATGGGCGATTTGCTAAATTGGTAATGCCTAATAATTTCATATTTTCACGGGCCATTTGCTTTTCGGCTTTTCGATAAAATGGAAAATAGCGTAGTCTATTAACGCAGCCAGAAAGAACAACTTCAAAAACAGATGCCGGAAATTCTCCAGGAATCTTAGCTTTTTGTGGTAAATAACCTATCATATTGTTTTCAATTTCTTCCCCTTTTTTGATTGAACCACGAATAGGAGGAAGTAAACCTAATGTGGTTTTTAGAAAAGTTGTTTTTCCTATGCCGTTATCACCAAATACACATACATAATCGCCTTCATTTATCACCATATTAATATCTTTAATAATTGCTTTATGATCATATCCTATGCATAGTCCCTTATATTCTAATATCATTGTACTTCACCCCCTATTACTTTTTCATAATCAACCTTTAATCCTTTGGCTAGAGCTATAATATTTTCATTCATAATTTCAATATATGTTTTATTATTGTCATAATCCTTTTTACTTACATTGTGACAAGAATGTAGTAATACAATTTCTGCTTTCGTTGCCTCAGCTATCATTTCCGCAACACTATCACTTAATAGTTCCTTAATATATATAACTTTAACATTTTCTTCTTTCATTTGATTTATTACATTGATAATTGTATTCATTGATGGATCTACTTCAACTGAGCATGTTGCATAAGTCAAAACGTATTCAAGATTATAATAATGAGTCCAGTAATAAAAAGAGAAAGGACTACCAAAATATAGTTTTTTGGTTTTTGCATTATTCACTATTTTAATAATATCACTATCTATTTTTTCGAGTTGACTTATATATTTTTCCGCATTCGTTTTAATTTGATTTTTGCAATCACTATCTTCCACAAGGCTTGTCATAACATTTTTGATAGTTTCTACCATTTTAACCGCATTTAATGGGTATATCCAGTAATGGGGATCATACTCATGAGCTTGATGATCGTGATGATGTTCGTGGTCTTCTTCTACTTCAAGCATCTCTATTCCCTCTGATAAATCAACTACTTGAGTATATTTTTTAATATCTAGTTTCTTTACCCATTTTTCTACTTCATCACTTGTATACAAAAACAAATCAGAATTTTTGATTTCTATTAAGTCATTAACTCTTAAATCAAAACTATGTGAATCTGCTCCAGGTGGCACAAGTAGAGAAACCTCAAACTTGCTATTTAGCTGATTACTGTCACCAATAATTGCTTTTACAAACTGATATTGTGGATACTGGGTAGTTACTATTTTAACTTTATATATCGCACTACTATTTATGATTCCACAACTAGTTAAGACTATTAACTCTAGTATTAAAGCCACAACAACAAATACTTTATTAATCTTCTTCATTTGTTTTCACCTGGCAATCTTTACATATACCATATAAAACGGTCTTGGTATTATCTATTTTAAAATCTAAGCACTTTTCTAATTTTTCATTTATTCTTTTTATATCTTCAGTACTTGCATTGATGAGTTTACCACAATGATCACAAATTAAATGAAAACAATTTTGTGAATTAAGGTTAGTACCTACATACTGATAACATGAAATATTATCAATAACATATTTATTTACTTCACCATTTTCCACTAACGAGTCTAAAAAGCGATATAAGGTTGCCTTACCTACAGGAGTATTTTCATCTTTTAAAATTGTTAACATTTGTTCTGCGGTTAAGTGACTTTCTGAATGTTCCTTAAGCAGTGAAAATATCGCGGTTTTTTGCTTGGTTTGATAATTTCTACACGAATTCATTGGGACCTCCTTTCAATTTGAAACTTAGTTTCAATTTATAATATAATT
>UQAI01000024.1 GCA_900538885.1 uncultured Mollicutes bacterium | reverse complement strand
TAACATCCCAGCTAATTCCAGGGTCTCTCATTACGAATAAAATTGCATTACCAATACTTCTTTCAGAACCATCACTTGGACGATTAATTACATCAAATTCTCCATATGAATTTCTAACAATTAGAGTTGAGCTGCCGCCGCCATCTAAGTTATAAGCTTCAACGCAACCAGCTAGTCTCATTGTTTCGCCTAATTGATAATATGACATACCTACTTCATAATCTGAAGTTTTACCACGGCCATCACAAACCATTAATACTGTTGAACCATCTTCTTTAAAACCAACTACTGTACGAGGGTGTGTAGTTTTAACAAATGATAAATTTGAACCAGCACCTAATGGCTTTCCATTTTTTAATACTGTTGCAGGAAGTGTACCTTCAACTGGATCACCGAAACCACATAGAACGTTTGGAACATCTGCCCATTCGCCTAATAATGGATATTGACAGCGAACATAGTCGCCTGTTGCAAGTAAGTCATCAAGGCTTCCATCTTTAGATGCAATATAAAATTCACGATAAATTGTTGAACCTTCAGTCATACGAGGTTTAGTTACTGTTAAATCGTTAACAACTTTTTTAATTTCACCTTTTACAAATGGTAAAGATGTATATTTAGAAATACGACAAGCATCATATTGGCCAATATAAACTGTATAACCTGTTAGATCAAATTCACTCTTAGCATCTTTTGTATATACGCTAACACCTGTTGCACTTGGCGCAGCATTTACAGAACTAACAGGAATTGATCTTATTACTTTATTATTTTCATCCATTACTTGAACATACATTGTGCTACTCATTGATGCTCCACCAACAATTGGAGTATTATCACTACGCCATCCAATTGGAGTAGAACCAGAAGCTGTTTGATAAACTTCACCATCTTGAACATGCCACTTAGTAGGCTCTTTAGTTCCATTAATATCAAATGAATCACCATTTACAGCCGCAACAACAATCCAACCAGGATTTTTGTTTTCAAAGTCAATAGCAGTTGTTCTAACTGTTGAAGATGCCCAACCATCAATTGAACCCTTTGACCAAGATACTACTCTAACATCTTGGTTAGTAATTGGTAAGTCAACCCATTGAACAGTGTTATGACTATATGTATAATTAGCCTTTGATTCATCATAAACACCTGTATCAATACCATTATATAAAGTTTTTAATCTTTCTTTATAAAGGGTTACACCACCCATTAAGTTTCTAGTTTCTAAATCGCCAACACGGATTGCTGAATCAGATAGTCTTACTTCTTCATTTGACTCATCAGCTTTTACTAAACCAATGTTTTTAGTAAATGCTAGTTGAAAGACTAACAACAAACCTAATAATAAACTAAAAATACTAATTTTCTTAATTTTTTTAATCATTTTTGTTTTCTACCTTTCTATAAATTTTTATATATTGCTTAAATGACAATTTTACAGAAACGTAAACTGCCAAAGCGATACCTATAATAAGCATTACATAGTAGAATACAATGGAAATAGTTATAATTATTGCTACTGCAATTAAAATTAAAATAGTTCTACCAATATCTTTAAAAGCCATTATCATAGCTAACTTTACATATTGAATTATTTTTAAATCTGAAAAATAAACTAATACAAGTGGTAAATGTATAACTAGGAAAGCTGCCATAAAAATAAATGAAATTGTCAGCAATAATCCTAATAAATATCCTACACTTTTACTCTGATTCACATAAAAGAAATTAAAACTATTATATAAAAGTAACACCAAACAACAAGCAAAAATTCCTATAACGAAGGCTTTAATATAATGAGTTTTGAGGCTTTTAAAGAAATCTTTAAATATTGTGTTAGTTAAGTTATCTTCATATTGCCTTATTACATCTGTAACCGCAACAATAGAGGGGAATAACCACAATATTACTGGCACTAAAGTAAGATAAAACCACACACTTTCTGTATTCTTACTAAATAATGAGTAAATAAATAACGCAATAAAAGAGGGAACGACAACACAAAAGTTTAGCAGTACAAGGCGTAATACATAATCTAAAAATCTATATAATTTACCTTTTGTTAAACTTCTTGTTGACATTCCCTTATTCTCCTTTTATTTATTATCCAATGATACCAGATCTTTCAACGCCTTCAATAAATAAGCGTTGTACAAATAGATATCCTATAAGTAATGGTAACATCATCAATAACGCAGCCGTATTAGAAATGATTGAGGCAAATTGAGCATTGTCTTTTACTTCATCACTTACTAAATTAGCTAAATGTTTAAATTGTGGTGATTTAAGTAAACCTGAAATCCATTCCGCAATGTTAATTAATTTCATTGTTAGCATTGGGAAGAAGTCACCACTTATTTCGTACATCTTTGTATAGTATACATCATTCCATTGCCATACAAAGGCGAATAATGCAACTGTTGTAATTGCTCCACGAGCATTTGGTAACATAACGCTCCAGAATGTTCTGACAACACCAGCACCATCGATTTGAGCTGATTCTTCAAGTTCAATAGGAATACCCCTAAAGAATTGTCTAAAGATAAAGATGAATAATGCTGATCTAATACCTTGTCCCGTTAATGACATAATGTAGAATACAATATCATGTCCTTCACCTTTTAAAGCAAGTCCACTACCATGATTAAACAATTTAATAATACCTAAAACATCGAAATTAGCAAAGTACAACGACCTTGATAAGGCGACTGTTTGTGGAGGTACAATTAATGTTAACATTATAATCCAGAAAAGTACATTGCTGCCTTTAAATTTAAGTCTTGCGAAAGCATATCCAGCAAGTGCTGTAGATAAAACTTGGCAAATTGTAGATATTGTGGAAACCTTAATGTTATTAAGTAATGCCTTCCAAAAATCCATAATCGCAGATGCAATCGTAAAGTTAACTGTTGTAAAAGTTTTTGGTATGTACTTTACTAGTGGGTCATTAATGTCAAGAGGATCACGTAACGCAAATGTGAATTGTTCAAATATTGGAAAAATAATGATAAATGATAAACCAAAAATTAAGAATCCACGAAGAATAGAGAAACTAACTTCACCGGCTTTTTTGGCTCTTACAGCTCTTTTAACTGGATTTTTAAGTTCTTCTTTGATCTCTTCATATTTATTTTTTACTTTTGCTTTAATAACATCAAAATCAACTTTTCCTTTTTCTTTTTTGTCTAAGTTATTATCTGCCATTTACATATCCTCCTTTCTACTTTTTATCATCATAATAGAATACAAATCTTGATACAATACCAACCATGACTACAAGAATCAAGACGGCAGCACCGAAGTAAATCCATGACATTGCGGCATGTCTACCGTAAGCCGAATTCTTATATTGTAAATCTATAACTTCATTAATGTCAGAACGTAAGAAGGAATCGACAATTGTATAAACCATTACTGTAATAATCATTGGGGATACCATTGGTAAAGTGATTTTCCAGAATGATTCATATTTTGTTGCACCTTCAATCTTCGCAGCTTCATACAAGTGTTTTGGAACAGATTGTATAGCCGCAAGGAAGATTAGAATTTGTATACCTGAGTAAGATATTGTATTATAAATTGTTGAAGTAATACCATCCAAGAAAGTTACTAAAGTCTTTGGAACTTTAAGACTTATCAAGAATGTTTGCATATTAAACAATTGTGACAATGCATTTTTACCACCCTGACTTGCAAGTGTTGAAAGTGACGATGCTGACTCAAGGGCACTAGTAACTGCCTCTGAGTTAAAGATAACTGGTAAGAAGAAAATAGCTCTTACAATACCACGGCCTTTAAAATCACCATTTAACATAACCGCAATCAATAAACTAAATATTGTAATAACAATTGTATCAACAACTGTAGTTTTAACTGTACTTAATAGTTGAACAGGGAAATCGGCATTTTCTCTTAATGCATATACATAGTTGAAGAATATTGTTTTTACTGATGGATCAGTTACTAAATAATTCTTATCTTGAATTGCCTCTTGTGTAAATGCTTGACCAAAGTGAATGATTGGTCCACCCTGTACAAGTTCTAGTGTACTTAACGAGTAGATAAATGACATAATTAACGGGTAGATAAAGAAAATTAAGAATCCTAAAATAGTAGGTAACAAGAATAAAACCGATACACATACTTTTTGTTGTTCATATCTTAATTTATCATATGTTTTACTTTTAACCCACTTAAGTGGCCAGAAAATATAACAAACATAATGTAATCCAATTCCAATGTAATGGAATACATAGTCTCTAAAGAAATTAACTATCTTTGTCCAAATTCCTTTAAACCATGTTCCTAAAGAGAACTTATTTCCTCTAACTTCGGCTTCAATTTCATCAAGATTAACGACTTTATCTTCAGCTAAATATCTTTGTTTAACTTTCTCAATTTCAGCTTCATATGCAGCAATTTCTGCTTTTTTCTTTTCACGTTTTTTGGCTTGAGCTTTATTCGATGCTTTTTTCAAGCAATGAATGCCATACCAACCAAGTACCACTATAGCAGTGGCAATAATAACAATTAAAAATTTCATTATTGTGCCACCTCCTATAGTACTCTATAACTCTTAGCAGATACTACACCAACACCAGGAATGTTGACTGAAGCGAAAGAGTAATTTAATGCAATTTTAATTGTTTTACCAGCACCATTTGAATACGTTACTAGATATACGTTATCATCTAGTTTTTCATGGCCTACAAGTTGACAACTATATATATCTAAATCAACTAGTGTGTTGTAGATACTAGTAACTTCTTGTAACCAATTAGTGTATTCTGTGTTGTAGTAATTATTATAATCTGTTCTAACAAGTTCAGATGAGCTGTCATATGTGAAAGTAAATTGAGGGTTAGCTCCTGTTTCAATTAACTTCATAATATGATAGTCAACACCTTCTTCAATATTTACGTTAATGCTGTTACCTGAATAATCAAACATACCATTTATTACTAATTGATAGAATGGAATAGAATAATCAAGTAATTCTTTTTGTGTTGATTTGAAAGGAATATCTTTCGCATGACTAACATATTCGAATGCATAATCGTAAGGTTGATAAAGGTTAATATTTTCAATTTTACTTGAAATTAATTCTAGAGATTTGATTTGTTCTTGGATAGCTGCTATCTTAAACATTTCATTGTCTTTCTTATAGTCACCTGCAAGAGCAGAACCAAATTTATCAATTGAAATAGAATTAATACCGATATAGTTTTTCTTAGCAGAATCACTACCAAATAGTTTTACATATGAATCAACAAGGGATTCAGCAAAACGATAGTAATAATGTGGAGAAACAACTTCAATTTTTCTTGCTTTAGTATTATAAGCATTTGTACTTAAGTCATATGGATACTTATTGATTATTTCCCCTATAACATCTCTTGTTGTATAGTGGTTAGTACCAAAACTTTCTTGGTAATCATTTACTTCACCCATACTAACGTAAGGATAAATAGTAACATTACTATTTGCTGAAACAAGAGCTTTTAATTGTTTTTTAGTTCCTAGTAAACTATTTAATTTTAATGATTTAAATGTTGTATTTACTAAGGCTTCTTTACGCCAACCATTATAGAATACATTGATATATTCGATACCAATTTTCTTATAATCTTTAATCATTTTACCTAGTTCTTCGTATGTTGTCATAGTGCCTTTTGCTGAATAACTGAAACCAGCAAAATTATCTTTATATGTATATGCACCAATAACATCTAAATCTAGAACTGGGGAAGTTGTTGAATCATGTTTGTTAGCTAAATTTGGATACTTTTGAATTAACATTTCACGATAAATTTTTGCGATATCTGAATATGTATATTCTTTTGAAGTATCACCTAACATATTAAAGTTAATAATAATATCTTCGGTAATTAATTGTTTAGTAAATTTTTGTACTGGATCTTTAGAGTATGTACCGATATAAACTTTTTGAGATTCACGCAAGTATGCTCTAAAGTAATTTTTATTATTTGTTTCACCTAAGTTACCATAGCCTGAAGTTGTAGCTCTTAATTCAAGTTGTGAAGCCATTTGTACAGCTTCAACAATAACTGCTGAATGACCATTAACAACTGCATACATTGGTAACATAATATCATAACTTTCTACCTCTTTAGTAGCACTAGTTTCTGATAAGTCTGTTGTATAAAGACGTTTGATATAAGGGTTATATAAATTACTCTTACCATTGTCATGTTCTAGAATAGAACCACTACCGTCAGGAATAATTGTATATCCACTAACACCTTCAGGTGTAGATGTAAAGTATGGTAATATATCTAATTTACAAATATTGTAGTCGCCATATTCACGAATAGAATTACCAGGAACCATAACTTTTAGTCCTTCATTTGTTAATACATATTCGATTGCAACTTCAAATACTGGATCATTTACTTCATTTTCAACACCGAAAGTTGCGTTATCTTCTTCAAGGTCAGAAGCACTGTAACCGCACCATTCATACATCCATTTGTGTAAACTATTTATAACAAGGTCGCTCATGAATTCAAAGTTTCCACCTTTATATTCATAATAAGCAAAGCCTTTTTCTTTACCTTCAGTTGAATCTTCACTTAGTAAGTTATACCAAGTATTAAGCCATTTACTAAATGCTTGATAACCATCTGTGTATTTAGCTTGTTCTTTAGTTAATTGATCAACTTTTGTTTGATCTTTGGCTGCTGTAGCTTCAGCAATTTGTTTCTTTAATTCTTCATATTTTGCTGCACTAGCTTTAATATCAGGGATTGCTCTTCCTTCACTATCTTTTTGGCCTGCAGCAGCTCTTCTTGCGTTTTCAGCAAGTAAGTTATTTATACGTTCCTCACTTATATATTGTGGGAAATATGTATAGTTAATACCACGTTTTGTTAAATGATACCAAACTTGAATAACTGGAACTTTCACACCATTTTCTTCTCTTTCCGTAATCTTAATCGCATAATTTGGAGTAACACTACGTCCTTTAGAATCAACTGTTGCGATTGAATATGTATAGTTACTATATACAATTTCAGCACCAGCACTTGTACCATAAATAACATTTAATACTGTGTTTTGTTCTGTTTTTAATCTTGTTTCAACATTTTTAGGATTAGAATACCATTCATATCCTGTTCTTTTATCAACAACTTTAAATGTTGTTAAGCCATAACTTAGCCAGAATTCAAAGTTATCATTTTCAGTAACTTTTTGAAGACGGTTAAAGTATTCAACAAGAGTAGGTAATGTAACTGAATTAGCTACATCAATTAATTCATTAATTTCTGTTTGTTCTTCTTCTAATGCATTAATCTTATTTGCATCTTTAACAATTGCAAGTTCATAAGCACTACTATTAGCAACACCTTTTTTACCACAATCATTGTAGATTGCCATATATAAATCATAATCATTAGCAAGATAACCATATTCTACTTTATAGCCTTTGTTTTGAATTGTTTCGTATGGATAATCAGAAATTGTATAAATATTTAGTGTATCACACCATTCAGTGAATGTGCCTGTATAACCATTTAATACTGCGAAATCATAAGCACTAAAATCACTTGCTACTGCATATGAGTTAAATCCACATACGTCGATAACCCATTGTTTTTTGTTTTCGTATTTGTTATGTACGTTAGCTGCTTCAAATAATTCATCACTATCTGAGGCTGTAAGCATTGCGCTCATAACATTTATTAATTTTCCTTTATAACCATTAGCTACTAATTGTTTATAAACATTACTAGTTTCATAGTTAGCAAGTACTTTTGTAAAATCTTCTTCTGAACCTTTATATTCTAAATTTGGATCGGCAATTTTAGTATATAATTGCTCGTTTTCTTTTACATCCGCAATCATTAATAATCTGAAAATCCAATCTTCTTTTGATAGATTTTCTTCAACTCTATTAAGAGTATTAAGTTCATTTTTAATTGTTGTTAATCTTCTATTTAGAGAATCAATAATTAAATTTAATTCTTCACTATAACGTGATTTATTAATTTTTTCTAAAACTGTATCATCTTCATCATAAGGACTTTCATATTCAGGACTAGTATAGTCAAAACGTGCCTCACCTTTTTTAAGTTCATCGTAAGACATGAAACCATCTAATTCATCCCAATAAGAGTTTGAATACATGTTCTTAAAGTCTGATGTTGCAGGATTATATCTATCAAAGATAAATATTCCTAATAAACTTATTACTATTACTAAAATTACTGCAATTAGTAATCTGCCAAGGTAAGTCCAAAAAGTTTTTTTCTTCATTGTTCTCACCTCCTACACTAACCTTGTCGCAATTTCTTTGTATATGGAATAAATAAATCCATATATTTGTTGCGATAAGTCAAAGATTAATAAGGCAATAAATATTACTATACAAAGTGCTACAGCGGTTAAAATAATTGATAAAATTGTCTTGAAAATACCATATTCATGAATTACTACAAAACCCATGAAACAAGCGTAACATAATAATACAATACCAACAATTTGAATTAATGTTAAAAATTGTGTTTCATCAACTGTTAAGAAATTACTTAAAATAATCTTAACAAAGCCTAATACAACGAATGGATGTAGTGCATAACAAATCATCATAAAGATTTCTTTCATTTTGCCTTTACCATTCATAAGTGTTGTTACTGA
Organism: uncultured Mollicutes bacterium; assembly: GCA_900538885.1. Taxonomy (GTDB): domain Bacteria; phylum Bacillota_I; class Bacilli_A; order ML615J-28; family CAG-313; genus UMGS75. The sequence goes on along the minus strand of UQAI01000024.1, from coordinate 15,624 downwards.
CCAGTTCGCTACTGCAATTAGAACAACTGGAAGTACACTTGTTACCAATATTTTAATACTACTAAATTTAGTTTGATCGTTTGCATTAAATGCAGGACCTGTGTATTTATAAGCTATTATTTGTTCTAAAACGAACATAATTAGAATAAATACGGCAACCCACATTTTTCCGCGTTTTTCATTTTTGAATTCTGTATAGCCTTTAACGGGATGCGTTAAGATATAGCATGGATACTTAACTGTTTCTTTATAAAAGACACCTAATTTATGTTTAACTACTTTCATAGTTGAAACAAATTGTTCAGTTTTATTGAAACGTAAAACAAGGATTAAACCTACTACTCCAAGTACGGCGATAACAATTAAAACTATTAATGCTGTCATTATTCATCGCCTCCTTCATTAGCATAAGGATTTGCTTTTTTCTTCTTAATATACTTGTAACTAGCTGATGCAATTACTGCAACTATTATTACAGCAACAACTGACATAATTGCACTAAAGTATTTTCTCATAGTTGCATCACGATATAAGCTATAAGCTTTTGAATAATATTTAGCACTATGTGCTGTTTCGAAATATTTCATTGCTTCTTTGTAACCTTTGATATCAGTAGCACTACGTAAAATGCTCTTACCAATACCTAAATATGCTAATTCATAATTTGTATTAATTTTAATAACTTGACGCCATTTTTCTTCGGCTAATTGAATTTCACCTTTTTGATATAAAGCAGTTGCTTCATTTACATATTCACCAAATTCAGTTGTTTGATAAACAACAATACTCTTTGATGAAGCATCAAGTACAATTACTAAGTCTTTTTCTTTCGCATTACCATCTGCATCTTGATATGTACGTTTAATATAATCAATAGCAATCGGATTAGCTAAACAGAATGAAATTGTTTCACCTTGAGTTTGAGTTTTTGTACCTCCTGGTTGTTCACCAGTAATGTATAGAAGATTACCTTCTGTATCATATGTGAATAAACGTCCACGTTTACTATCAACTGTTGTATAAATACAACTTTCGTTATTTACGGCAACCGCAACTAGATTAGATGGACCAATAATAACTGTTTGTTCATTACTTGCTGTAATATAACCTGTATCACCATTAGGAGAAACGTAGCCATTACGTTTCATTACATCCTTACCGGCAGTATTAATAATCTTAACCATATTAGCTTGAGTAGTTCCTGATTCTGCATCGTCATCTGGAAGTGATGTTGCATATAGGAATCCTTCTGCATCCATTGTTATATTCGTAAACATTGGAGGCAAGTCAAGAATTAATGAGTTTAATTGAGCTTCTGAGAATATTTTTGCCCAGAATGCTTTTAATGGATTAGCTACTACTTCGTTTTTACCAAGGAAACGGTTAAATGTTCCTTGTCTTGTATATTCGTTAGCTTTAGCATATTCAATAATACCTTCATAAACGTCTTTTGCTATACAGTATACACGTCCAGATACGTCAACAGCAACTTTTTGAGGACGATATAGTGTACCAGCATCAGCGATATCATCAATTGAAATACCTTCATTTGGTTGATAGAAAGTAATATCATTTGGTGTTAAAAAGATATTAACGATTTCAAAATTCTCATTTAATTGTAGGATTTCATTTCCTTCAGTGTCCGCAATATAGATACCATCTTTAGTAACGGTAATTCCTTCTGGGGAACGAAGGCGAATGGCATATCTTTCATTATCTTCTGAATATGGAAGATATGGAGCACGTTTAGTAGCATCAGTTGCTTTAGCTTGAGCGACTGTTATCTCATCAAGAGGTGTACTAAACTTATAATAATCATTTAATAATTTTACTAATTCTTTTTCAATTGTTGTAATTGTTCCATCTTCTAAAGTAATTTGTTTTTGAGAGAATGGAAATTCATTAATAATTCTTTCCCATTTGAATTCTTGGTTAACTATCGCAAGTTCACCAACTTTAGATAATTCCATGCTTTCAGCTTCTTTTACAACTTTTCCACTTTCTACAACTTCATTGTGAAGATTGAAAGTTATACTTGAAGTTGAATAATTTAAAATATAAATCTTATTATTATAAACTTCCATGTCTTTTAAGCCATCCATGCCTACTGTCTTATTTTTAAGTTCAGTAGGAACACTTTCAGCTGGCTTAATAGTTGTACTATAATAAGTTGAATCATATGCTAATCCTTCAGCTGAAGGAACAACATTTTTGAAAAAATCATAATTATAACTCATTGCTTTAACCGAAGTAAGGGTTGGGATAGATAACATCACAAGCATTACGCTTAAAGCAAATACTATTTTTTTCATAACATTCGTTCTCATCACATGCCTCCTACTTCATACCTGAGTGAGCCATTGTTTCAATAATTTGGCTTTGTGATAAGATAAATACAAGGATTGGAACACTCATCATAATTAGCATTACTGCTGATGAAGTACCTGTTCTTGCAATACCGCCTGCAACGATTTGATGCAAAGCATAACTTAGTGGTTTAATGCTTTCACTATAAATGAAAGTACCACCATCATTGTTCCATAATTGTTGGAACAATAGAATTATTAGTGTAAGCCAAGCCGGTTTAACTAGTGGCATTACAACTCGCCAATATATTTGAAATTCATTAGCACCATCAATTTTTGCTGATTCAATTAATTCCATTGGAATATCACTCATAAATTGCTTCATCAAATATAAACCTAACGAATACGCAAAGGCTGGTACGATGATAGCAAGTGGGGTATCAATTAAACCTAAGCAGCTAAATACCATGTATCTTGGTGTTGCGGTTACTTGAGCCGCGAACATTAGTGAATAAACAACAAGACCAAAGATAATTTTACTACCTGGGAATTTATGTTTTGCAAGTGGGTATGCGGCCATTGAAGCAATTAGTACGTGACCGACTGTACCTGCAAATGTAATAAAGATTGTATTAAATAAATAACGAGAGAATGGAACCCAAGAATCTTCTAACAATATTGATAAGTCTGTAAAGTTATCAAGTGTTGGATGTTGGAAGAATAACTTTGGTGGATAAATGAATAATTCATTTAATGGTTTAAATGCGGCGCATATTGTATATACAAGTGGGTATGCACTAAATGCACCAAATAGTAATAATAGTAAGAACAAGGCAATGTCGCCTGCGATACTACGACTAACTCTTTTACGTTTTTTAATTAATCTTTTCTTCTTTTGACGATAGAAGAAAAGTTCAAGTTTTCCCATTTTTGATTCATCACGAATACCGAACTTTTTAAGCTTTTTTTCTTGACGTTTTAAACGTTTCTTTTCGGCTTTGGATAGTTCTACGCCTGATATTTGGTCATCATCTATTTGAAACTTTTCATTCATATCATGTACCTACCCTTCTAAGAATTTTTCTTACTAATAAGTTAGCAGCAATCATAATGATAAATAAAATTGTTGCAATTGCCGATGCATAACCCATTTCCATTCTTATGCTTCCGTAGTCCATCAAGTGGGTTATGATCGTATGTCCTGCATACTCAATGGATGGGAATCCGGCTATCTGGGTCGATACATCAGCTACAGCTAAGCTTGATGTAATTTGCATTACGGCACCAAATAGTAGTTGTGATTTCATTTGTGGTAGAGTTATATACCAAAGTTCTTGCCAACGGTTTTTGATACCATCAATGGCACCTGCTTCATATAACTCACGGTTAACACCTTGAAGACCTGCAATAAAGGCAAGGAAACTTACACCAAGTGATAACCATAATTGAACAATAATTAAGATCCAAATAATATATTTTGCATCCTGTAACCAAGTAATTGGTTCTTTAATTAAGTTTAGTTTTAACAATATTGAATTTGCATAACCGTAAATATCACTACTGAAAATTAATTTCCATACTAGGTATACATTACCTGAAATTGATGGAGCGTAGAATACTAGGGTCATTATACTTCTAACAAGTGGTCTAAGTTCATTAATTAACCAAGCAAAGACGAATGCCATTAAATAACTTAGAGGGCCTGTAATTACTGCAAGAATTGCGGTATTACGAATTGCGATAATAAATACTTTATCATCAACAAACAATCTCATATAGTTTTCCCAACCAATAAAGGATGGAGCTTCAAGTAAGTTGAAGTATGTAAAACTGAAATATAGAGACATAAGTACTGGAATTACGGTAAACATAAAGAATAGAATTGTGTAAGGAGCAACTAAATAATAATATTGTCTCTTAACGAAAATTTCTCTTCTTAAATGTCCACCACGTTTACTCCAACGTTCAACACGGCGAATAATAGAAATACGATCTTTTTCGATACGATATTTTTGAAGTAAGCGTTCATGTTCTTTTAAATATTCACGATACGCTCTTTCTTTTGCATGTGTTTCGTCTTCTTCTTCATAGACTGCATCATGGTTGATTATTTGAAGTGGATCTTCAATTGTAATAAAACCAGATTTGTTTTTCTTATGTTTTCTAACTTTTTCTTTCTTTGGTTTTTTACCACCATTTGCTTCAATTAAAGCTAGTTCATTTTGCTTCTTTTCTTCTAAGTATGCGGCTTCGTATTCTTTTAATTTGATTTTACTTTCCGCAACCAAAACTTTTAATTCAGCAATATTAGCTTTTACAGTCGCATAATACTTTTCATCTTCTACTTTCCAAGCAGCTTTCTTTTCTTTCATTGCGGCTTTTACAGCTGCTTTTTCTTCTACTTTTTCACTTCTTGTAAGTTTTGTAGATGATGTACCTGCAATTGCTCCATAAGCATAATTGCTTATAATTAATTTCAAATCATAATTAAGTTGTTTTACTAACGATTCATTTGTTTTAATTTGCTTTTTAAGGTTATCAGCTTTTGTTCTTTCAACAGATAATTTATCTGATACTTCTTTAGCTTTATTTACATCATTGTTAGCTTTGTGTTTTTGTAATGAAGCTTCTAAATTAGCTATATTGTTACATGCAATTTTAAATTCTGCGTTTGCTTTTTCTAATTCTTCTTTAGCTGTGTTTGCTTTTTCTTCATTAACTTTAACACGACGTAAAGTTTCTTTATTGTAGATTTTTTCTTCTAATTCTTCATAAGTAACTTTGCCTTCAACATAGTCTTTCGCAAGTTGCTTACTATCTTTTTTTGCATTTCTTAATGCTAGTTCTCTTTGGAAACTTTGACTATTTTTATTACCACCACGAACAACTATGATAAATAGATAAACTAAAACAATTATGCTAATAATTAATATAATTCCTAATGCTATATTCACTCTTTAGTCATCTCCTTACTTTCGTAGTTCTAAGTCAAATTCATTACGTTTACGGTCAATTTCATTATTGATTGTATCCGCATATTCAAATAACACTTCACGTGGATTGTATGCATTATTAATAACTTGACGATATGCATTTTCCATTTCACGACCAGTAATATAACTACCAGCAATTTGTGGAATTTCACGTGATTGTTCCCATTGTTTCATTAATATTTCTAAGTCTTTTTTAGGCCATGCAAGAGCATTTAAAGCTTTAACATTAGCTGTAGTATGTCTTGCTGCAGAACCTAAGATGCCTTCCATTTCGGTACCAAATTGGCTTTGAGCATTAAATGATGACCACCATTTAACAAATTCCCAAGAAGCTTGTTTTGTTTTTTCATCTTTTTCTGCAGGTTGTTTCATAACAACACATCCAGAACCTGATGCAGTAGCAGTACGATCAATTGTACCATCACTTTGCATTGTACCTGGAATTAAGTGGAAACTCCATCTACCTTTTAGTTCAGGAGCGAATACACTTAAAGTATTATAAAGTTCATAATAAGCAATACCTATTGGCATTTCACCAGTTCTAAAACGGTTTGCGAATGATGCTGATTTAGGGAATGAATATAATGTATAGAATTCAGTCCATTGTTCAAATGCATCCATCGCACCAGCACTACCTAAACCAGTTTCTTTGTTTCCGTTAATATAAAGTGAACCTTTATGTTGATATAATAATGTAACAAAAACAGGGTTTAATGCTGAAGCACCAGCATCATTAACTGGTAGATAGAATTGTAATTGATCAGTTTGTAATTCAGCCACAAGATTAATTACATCATCCCATGTCATGTTGTCCCAATCAAAATGAGAATTTAAACCTTTTTCATTCATGATATCATCACGAACGAACATCATTAAGAATATTTGCTTTTCTGGAAGCGCATATGTACCAGTAGTTCCATTTCGTTTATCAGTTTCATATGTGTCATATACAAATTGGAATTGTGATAATGAACTTTCCATATAGAAGTTGTCAGGTATATCTTCTGATGAAATTGAACTATAAGGTTTTGTGTTTTGACCAGCTATACCTTTGTTTTCAGCATAACGTCTTACCACTGCTTCTTTATAGGTTTCACCATTCCAAACAAATCCGAAATCTTTATCAATAAGTTTTGCATGTAATTCGGTAACTTTAGTTCCATCACTATTTGTTTTAACAGTTCCATCTTCATTGTACATATATGTAGGGGCATAAATAATGCGTCCTTTATCATCTAACTCATAAATAAATTCTGATAGGTCTAATACGGCATTTCTAAGAGCATAGTTAACAGGTAAACTTGAATCAACGTTTAATGCTACATCAGGACCAATACCAGCAAGTGTTGCTTTTAAAAGTACATCTGCGGCGGTCAATTTAAGTTCAACCTTTATACCCGTATTTTTCGTAAAGTCGGTATCAATTAAATTTCTTATAACGTTTGCTTGGTCACGACCTTGAGTCATCCAAACTTCAATTGTTGTATCAGTTGTAGTTGTAGATTCAGTTTCACTAATTGCTGAATAGTCAATAAAGAATGATACGAAGAATGATACGATACCATCCCATAATCCTCTAAAGAATCCTTCATTTGCTTTTTCTAATTCTACATCAGGAGTATGCACTTCAATGTAATCAATCATTAAAGGTAATTCTCTTAAAGTATTAAGCAATGAACCTAAAGATGAAATATTGTTACTGAATGAGCTTAAGCGAGTAGGGATTGAACGTAATTCTTCTTTTACGAAGTCTTCAAGTTGAATTACTACGCTATCAATAACCCCTGTTTTATCACTCTTTGTTCCTGATATTTCGGTAATTTTATCTGAAATATCTCTTAATTCATTTGCATAATCTGTAAGTTCTTGTTTTAATTTAGGGAATCTTTCTTTTAGCTGATAGTCACGGTTTGAGTCAGGGCTAACAGTTGTATAACTAATAATTTGACGATATACTGCATTTAGGTTAGTTACTGCTTCTTGAATTCTTTCGATTAAAGTTGAGTATTGACCCATTGTTACTTCCATACGAATTGTATGAGTTTCACCAGCTTTAAAGTAGAATAGGAAATCACCATCTTCATTGCCTAATGTAACATTTTGCCATTTATTAGCATATGAGAATTGAACGTCATTTAATTCATCAAATAAAATTTCACCATCAACGTATACAATACGACTTGAATACATACCTCTAATTGTGTTTTGTTTTGCACGCATTGAGATATTATAATAACCATCTGCTGGAACTTCAAATTCCCATTCAATCCAGTCACCTAATACTTTCCAGTTATCTCCACCTATTGCATTTAGGTAAGTTTTAGTATAAGAGAATGGAGTTGTTTTTGAACTTGAACGGTCAGTAGTTGGATATAAAGTAGGTGATGATTTGCCTGATGAACGTTCAGCTTGCCATAACACTTTTTTATTAGTTATATTATTGCTTGGGTTCAAACCTGTAGATTGAATTAAGTTCTCTAAATAATCACTGTAATTTGGAGTATCTACTACTGATAAAAGGGTTACTTTATCTAGTTGCATTGGTTCTTTTGATACTCTTAAAGTTACTATATAATCAACACCTTGTTCAAAATAGAATTTGTAAGGAGCTGTTTCATACCCCATATAATCTTTTACATATGAACTACTTTTAATTGGTTCATTTGTTAGTTTACTTTTTTCTACTTGTTGAGGTTTACGTTGATTTCCGTTTGTATCAGTTTGGAATTCTTTGTCTTTCGCAAGGTCATCTGCCCATACACGTGAAAATGTAAGTGTATCTGCCCCAGAGAAAGGTACTTCACCATTGATTAGTAACATTCTTTCCATTGATGATTTATAACCATCTAAAATAGTGTAATCAATGTAAATATTATAAAAGCCAGAAACACTAACTTGGAATGTATAATCTACATCAACTTCAGTTTGTACTACTACACCTTTACTGATTTCTTGCTTAACACCTTGAGGAAAGTAATCTTCATTGCCATAAGTTTCTTTATGGTATTCTTTTTTAGCAGCAACGTATTTACGATACTCATTGCTTATGGCATTGTTTTCTAAATCTGCTTCCGAGCTACTTGATGCAGTCGCTCCTTGTACTCTAAGATCTAAATTTGTTTTTGCTTTAATGACAAAGTAAGAACAACAAACAAGTATTAAGCAGAACATAAATGCTTTTTTAATTATTTTCATGCTAACTCCTTTCATCTATTTCCATTAATATTTTCATCAACCATTTAATGCGGTTACCACTAGGAATGAACCCAGCAGGTATATTGCGTAAGCACCATAATTCATAGTGTTTACCTAAGAAGGCTTGTAGAATCAAAAGATCTTTATCAAACACTTTAGTTTGATTTTGTTCTATTACCTTTCTTAAGTTACGTTGAATATCAACAAGTGTTAGTAATAAGTTGATACTGTTTTGAACTTCAGCTTTTTCAATGCTATCGATTGTGCCAAGTTCAACTAAACATAATCTAAACATTTTTTCAAGTTGGTTTAAGTTAGCTTCATCAACTAAATTGCTTTGCATTTTATTTAAGAAATATTCAACATCATTTTCTTCTCTTTGTGCATGTTCAGCCCAAAGAATTGCACTAAAGAGGCGACTACCATAATCGCGGTATGGGCCTTCTAGTCTTGTGTATGTCGCAAGTCTTAAAATGACACTTGCGGTTTCTTCACCTAACAATTTTTCAAGTTTAGGTTTTATTACTTCTTCATTTGGTTCACTCCAAGCACATTGTGCTCCATAAATGAAACCAGGATAACTAAATGGTAAATATTGAAGATGTCCTATATCACCCCAATCGGCAACAAGTAAACCTAGTCCATTATTTTTCTTTACAGCGAATGCACTATTTGTGATTGAACCTAACATATCATCATAACGACCTGTAATAGTACTCCAAGTTGATGTGCCTGGCGCCATCATGAATTTAACTTTTTTATCTTTAAGCATTTCACCATGGCTTGCAAAATCATAGCCTAAATTATAGCCCCAGTCAATAAAGATTAAATCTTTTGGAAGTCTTCCTATAGCTTCTGGATGATTAACTAGTACATCTCCCCATATCATTGGGGTTTTTTGATATTTCTTAACAACCTTGCAAAGAGGAATTAAGAAATCTATGTATACATCTTCTTTTGATGATTCGCTTACTGCTTTCGCACTTTTACCATGGCCTAATTCATATGGTTCATCAAAATTCATATTGAAATATTTTGATTTAAAGTGTGGTAGCATATCATCATACATTTTTTTAACTAATTTAAAGCTTTCTTTATTCGTTGGATCAAGTGTACTAGACGGACGATGTGAACCCCATATATCAAAGCCATCTTCACATTCGCTTAGTTTGTGATATTTATCAAGAGCAAGCCATTCACTCATATGCCCAAAACCATTTTGGTTAGGAACGAGATCAATATAGTTTGCTTCAGCGAATTCTTCAAGGGCTAAATAATCTTCTAACTTAATGTAGTTATTATTGACTAAAACTTCAGGAAAGTTTTGATACTCATATGAAAAACCTTCTACATAAAGTTCCAAATGATTATACTTCAAATCACTAAATAATTTAACCATTTGTTTTAAAGTTTTAAGTGTAGGAACTTTAGATCTACTAATATCTATCATAACTCCCCTAATCGCAAGGTCAGGTTTATCTTCAACATGACAACCAATTACAGTTGATTTATTAACACATTGCTTTAGCGTTTTAATTCCATAAAAGATTCCGCGGTCACTTGATGCTTTAATTGTAATCTTATCTTTTTTTACATCTAAGATGTATTCTTCATCTTTTAGTTTTTGCTTGATAAATTCAATTTGTGCATTATTCGAACCTATCTCTAAATTTTTGATTTTCAATTCGTTTTTAAGTGTTGTAACAAGGGTATCTGAAAACTCCCCATTATTACATACTAATGCCGTATTCAATGAAAAATGCTCGTTATTTTCTGTGCATTTTTTTGGTGTAGGGACTAGTTGCATTTTTCCATCTCCTTTATGAGGGTAAAACTCCCCCAATATAATCGTACTTATTATACCAAAGAAAACGTTTTTATTCAAGTGATAAACTTGATTATTTACAATATTTACAAAAATTGTCAAAAAAAGTAGGAAAAAAGAACCTTAAGTTCCCTTAAGATTCTTATTTTTTTATTTCCAAAGTTCTTTAATTTCATCTAAAGCTTGGTCTTTTACCTGATTTTGTCCTTTAACAATGTCTCGATATGTAAAAAATATTGTTCCTTCAATGTTATCAAAATTACGATTGAACATTAATTCATTTACAATTTCTTTAGGGTTTTGCCATACCTCATTTGAACCCATTTGGTAAAGTCCCATACCGATATAAAGGATTGTGCCAGTTTCTTTAGCAAGATTACTCCACCATTTTGTTAAGTCATGATATGTAACATCTTTTCTTTCAAATGGAAAATATACTTGAGGAACAACATAATCAATCCAGTTTTCTTTCATCCATTTATAAACATCAGAATATAGTTCACTATAGCATTGTAAAGCACCTGGTGCATTATAAGATCCTTTGTCCCAACCGCCTTCTACAATTGATGAATGAGTACGATATATCGCAAATGGACTAATTCCAAATAGCACTTGCTTACCAGTTTTGTTAAACGATTTTTTCAGTTCATCATGAATCTTTTTAATCATTTTATTTACATTCATTCTTCTAAAATCATCAAGAGTTTGGGTAGGTGTTTCACGATACTTCAAATAATCTTCATGTTCTAATTCTTCTGGTATTTTAGCATATGGATAAAAGTAATCATCAATATGGACGCCTTCAACATCATAGTTATTTACTACTTCCATAATTGTTTCAGCAACAAAGTCTATAACTTCTGGATGCGATGGTGAAAGAATAATTTTATTAGTACCATCAAGAATTGTATGTTCAGGATGACGTCTTGCGAAATTAAGTTCATCAAGAGTATTTAAATACTCTTCTTTTGTCATATTTAATTGTTCAAGGGGTGTGTTTGAAACACGATATGGGTTCATCCAAGCATGAACTTTTATTCCATATTTCTTTGCTTCTGCTATTACAAATGCAAGAACATCAAAGCCTGGGTTTTTGCCTTCAACTCCAGTGATATAACGTGACCATGGATTTAATTTAGATTCATAATAGGCATCACTATTTGGTCTAACTTGGAAAATTATTGTGTTTAATTTAAAGTCAGCAATGTTTTTAATCATTTGTTTTAAATAGGCTTGATATTCTTCGACTGGAAGTCCTTTAGGGGTATCAATGTTTGCGACATTGGAAACCCAAATACCTCTTACTTCATTTTCTCTAAAGGTGTATGAACTAGGTATTTCAATTGGTTCTTTAGTGTCCCAGTAGCGTACTAAATCATCACTTTGATATTTTCTTAACTCCATTATTTGTTACCTTTCTTTCTAAGAATTATTGTTGTTGCAGCAAGAATTGCACTTAGAGCTATTAAATGTTGAATAGGCATTACAGTTGAGCAACGGCCTGATGATTCTTTTTCTTTAACAACACTAAATGTTGGAGAATCTACCTCTACTTTGTTAATTCCATCATTAAGTTTTAGTCTAAACTTACCTTTTTCTGTTTCAACTTGACCAGTAAATTTAATGCTAATTGTTGCTTTACCATCTTTGACTGTAACTTCACCTTTGTCAATTTGATAGTTATAGTTTTCACCATCATCAGTGAATAGTAATTCATAGTTTATAATTTCATTATCATCGTCTACTTCAATAGTTAGCTCTGTTTCTTTATCTTTATAAAACTTTGGTAAATTAAATTTTGCTTTTGGTGCGTCATTTGTTACTTTAACATTCTTTTCAATTGTTATGGTATTTAACTCATCACTTATAAGTATTATAAATTTACCATTATCAGACACTCTATTAGGAAGCTGATATTCAACTTTTAATTCTTCATTTACTTTAGCAGTTTTAGTAATTTGTTGGCCTAATACGCCATCAGTATATTGAACTTTAACTGTAAAAGTAGTGCTATCTACATCTTGAACATTTATATTTAAAATTGCTGTTTCTAGCGTTTTATAGTTTTCTTTATTCGTAGTTACTTTAGCAGTTGGTTCTCCATTGTTAGTATCAACAACTGTATACTTTTCATAAATACTATTGTCTTGATCATACGTTACAATAACATATTTAGAACCTTCTTCTTTTGTTATTTCAAATGGTTTATTGTTATTTAATTTTACATCAACACGGTGAGCTACATCAAAATTAATTTCTTCATTTTCACTAAACTTGTAAAGTCCATAACCTTTAGCACCATTAACCTTCGTAAAGTTAACTATAATTTTATCGCCAGATAATTCCATTGATTCAACTTTTGATTCTTCAGTAACCTTTTTGTCATAAGTGTAATGACCATAAAGTGGAGTCAACGCTGGATATTTCCACGCATAATTAATAATTGGTTTCATCGCTGATTTACCATTCTTTGATATTAAACTTGAGTAACTAAAAATAAAATATCCATCAACATTATAATTGTTAGTTCCATTATATAGAATTTGGAAATACATTTCTGATACTCCAGCATCACCCCATGTTGGTGAAACTTGATATAAGGCTGTACCTATGTATAATTTAGTCTTACTACCTGCTAATGCTTGATACCACCATTTAGTAATTTCTCCATAATCCCTTTCTAAGTTTGAATAATTTTGTGGAGTAATGTAGTCAATCCATTCTTCTTTAGCCCATTTATATGTGTCTGCGTATAAATCTGAATAAGAGTAGTAATTATTACAGCTTCCACTCATTCCACCTTCAGCACCACGTTCAGGTGATGATGTACACGCTTGAATAGATGGGGCCCAACGTGCCGCAGGACTTATTCCAAATGCGCATTTAGTTTCTTTTGTAGCATTCTTTGTACGAATCATTTCGCCTAAACTTTTAATCAATTTATTTACATTTTCTCTACGCCAATCATAAATAGATAACGGTGTATCTTCGGTTGTAGCAAGATATCTATTGTAATCAGCTAAATCAACTGATGGTTCACATGAGAAAGTGTATTGTTTGTAAGTTGCGTTAGTACCTTTATAACTTGTTGTTTTAGGATAGAAGTAATCATCAAAATGAATGCCATCAATTTCATAATTATCTACTATTTCAGCAATTGTATTTTCAATATGTTTTTGAACTTTTTCAGAAGCTGGATTTAAAATGAACTTGTCTTCAGTGCCATATAATACGTTTTGATATAGCTCTTCTCCCGTTGTAAGAACAGGGTTGTTAATATCAGGATTTGCTTCTCGTAAGTTTTTGTAATAGCTTTCTTTGTATTCATTATATTCAGCTACATTATAATCAATAATAACACTAGCTTTTGATGCTGGGTCAGTTGCTGTTATGCTTTTCGCAACAGTTAAAGTGGAAGCACGATATGGATTTAACCATGCATGATATTCCATTCCTCTTTCATGTGTTACTTCAATCATCCATTCTAGTGGATCCCATCCTGGATCTGTACCATCTGGAGTAAGATATGTACTCCATGGATTATATTTAGATGGATAGAAAGCATCATTAGCAGGACGCACTTGGAAAACAATTGTATTTAAGTTGTTGGCTTCTGCTTGATCAAGAATTGCAAGATAATTATTTTTCCAGCGAGTTATTGCGGCTTGTCCCTTGCCAATTTGAGCTTCAATATTTAAGTTACCAACTGTCGCAACCCAAACTGCACGCATATCTTCTTCTTTTTGTTGATATGGTTCTAAAGATGTAGGTCCCAACCAACTGGCTTTTGGTGTTGATACTGAGCTAAAAATAGTAAGTGAAAGTAAAGCCATAAATAGAGTACAAATAGAAATTTTTTTAATCATTTTTTTCATTAATTTTCATTCCTTTCCGATAATTCATAAAATTTTTATATGCTATTTTTTCTATTTCTTCATTTGTTAAATTTCTTCTTTTTAATTCTTCAATTAAATTAAGCGTATCACCATGGCCCCTTAAATCATCTAAGTTAGCATTATCGCCTTCATATCCTTTAAGGAAATCCATAATATCAAGTCCAAGCATTATATGGTCAATTCCTAGTTTATCACCTAAATAAATTATTTGGTTAGCTAACCCTTTAACATTTTGAAGGCTTGGATCTTTTGATACAAAGTTTCTAGCACTTACTGCCCCTACATAGCCTCCAACCGATTTTAACATCTTTAATTGGTCGTCGTTTAAATTACGGCGATGATCACTTAAACTATACGCATTTGAGTGACTAGCAATTACGGTATCTCCAACATAATCAACAACATCATAAAAGCTTTTAATATTTAAATGCGAAACATCTATCATCATATGGTGACTTTTCATATAATCAAGGAATTCTTTTCCCGTTTTTGTTAATCCTCTATTAGCATCTCCAGCAACGCCTGTAGCTAGGTGGTTTTCTTCATTCCATGTAAGCATAGCATGTCTAACACCTAACTCATACATTTTATTTAAATCGTCTAAAGTATGAACATTTCTTAATCCTTCAAGTCCATAAACAACATCATAATTATCTTTAAATGGTTCAAATTCTTTTAAGGCTATTTTATACGCTTCATAAACATCAAAATCACATTCACTATAAACTACCCAAATGCCACCTTTAATATTTCCCTTTGTCATTGGTGAAAGATGATATTTCTCAAATACATTTTTCTCACCACTAATTTTACGTTCGTATAAATTTGAAAATATATCACTATGCGTATCATAAACTTTCATAATATCACTCCTAACTTAATTTTATTATCTTCATAAAAGATTTACTACGTTTAAGTAGAAAACTTAACGGATATACGATACCAAGTAGGACAATGGCTTCTCCTGCCATTACTTGAATCGTAATTAACCACCACATATCAAAACTTGATATTACCGCGATTTCTAATCCTACTATTACCATGGATAGAATCGTTAATATCAATGACAAGATTAATGGTCTTAAATAGCCAATCAATACTACCGCAACAATTGTTTGAACGGTTCCAAATAAAACATCTAACGGGATAGGACTAAATAAGTTAGAAACTGCGCATCCTACAACTATTCCTATTCCATATTTTTTTGTCAAAAAAGCATAGCAATAGTAGCACTTCTGAAAAGCGAACTTGAATTTCATTAAATGATAATGGATATATCAGAACGGTTAATACAATGTATAGTGCCGCAACAATAGCTATTTTTGTTATACTTATTATTTGTTCTTTTCTTTTGTTATTCATTTTTATCACCACTTGTTATATTATAATTATATACTATTTTATATTTT
>UQAI01000023.1 GCA_900538885.1 uncultured Mollicutes bacterium | reverse complement strand
AAAAATGAAAAGAATTAAATTCAAAAATTTAAGTATTAGAGTATTATTTATTTTCTTTATAACTATTATGGCTCTTGGTATTTTTACTAGTTGTAAGAAAGATAAAGAAAAAATTAGTCCTAAAACAATTAGCTTTAATGTTGAGAGTACTTATATAAGTATTGGTCAATCTAAAAAAGTTAGTTTTAGTGTCGATCCTAGCAATGCTGAAAAAAGTTTTACTTGGACAAGCAGTGATGAAACTATCGCTACAATAGATAACCAAGGCACAATAAAAGGTGTAAAAGAAGGTAAGGTTACTATTGAAGCAACATCAACTATTGATACTAGTATTAAAGGCTCATTTGACTTAACTGTATACACTGTACCTACAGAAGTTAAATGTCGTAACCAAACAACAGAATTATTTATAGGTAGTCAAACTGTATTCAAACTAATTTATTCACCTGTTGAAACCAACCCATATACAATTTGGACTTCTTCTAATCCTGATGTACTTACTATTGATAGTCAAGGAACTGTAACACCTGTTTCTGTAGGTACTGCAACTATTAGAGGCGTTTCTGATGGTAACCCTGATTTAGTATTTGAAAGAGAACTTACAGTTTTACAACCAGCTGAAAGTATTGATGTTGATGTTTCTAAGTCTTCCGCATATATTGGTGAAACAATTAAGATCAATTACAAAATTTTACCATCTAGTGTTTCTCAAACAGTAAGTTGGGAAACTAGTAATGAGAATATCGCAACAGTAGATGAAAATGGTGTTGTAACAGTCCATGATCGTGGTGAATTCGTTATAACAGTTAGATCACAACTTACTCCTAGCGTATTTGAAAAGATTAAATTTACTGGTTTACATGAATTATTAGATGAAGAAAATAGTGATGTAAAATATATTATATGTGCTCCAGGCACAAATGCTTCAACGATGATTAGCATTAATTATCATGCTAAAAACACAAAAACTTCAATTGAATATACTTTAGCAACAGATCCAGAATTTACAAATCTTACTACTGTATTTGCAGATGGCAGATATTTTGAAGAATTATCTGAAGAACTTTCTGTACCATTTGAAGCTCGTAATATTTATAGTGCTGAAATTACTGGTTTAACTCCTAACACAGCATATATATATCGTATTAATAAAGGTGATGGAACTTATAGTGAAACTTATAACTTTACTACCGCAAGTGATAAAGGTGATAATTTTAGTTTTGTTTGGTTAACCGACAATCATTACAACACAATTTATTCAGGTGCTGAAACTAGTGAATTTACAATTCATGAAGCAATGAAAAAACGTAATGGAAAAATTAGTTTCGTTTTAGACACTGGTGATATGATTGATACTGGTGGTAACGCAGCTATTTGGGAATTAATGTTTGAACAACGTCGTACTTTACTTGAACTTCCAATGGTATCAACAACAGGTAACCATGAACTTTATATTAATGGTACTGGTCAATGGGATAATAGATTCCATGCTGCATACAATGCATTACCTAAAAATGGTGTTGAGAAAAAAGTAGGTACAAGTTGTTACTTCTACTACAATGATGTATTATTTATTATGTTTGAGGATGTATCCGCATCAAGTTATGACTTACAATATGAGTGGATGGAAAACTTATTAAGAGATGCACGTGAAAATAATCGTGCTAAAATGGTTATTGCAGCATGTCATGCTCCTATTCAATCTGAAGATCCATCTAACTCAAAGAGCGACCGTGATGTCAAAATTATGACATTATTTGAAAAGTATGCAGTTGACCTAGTTCTTACAGGACATTATCATGCCGATGTTGAGTCAAAGAATTATTGGCAAGGCAAACGTGTTGACAACCCACTTCTTGGTGTTAATTACCTTATTGGTGCATCAGCCGGAGCTAAAGGTGCTTCTGATCAAGACCCAGAAGCATTGAAATCTTTTGCGAAAGGTTATATTGTTGATGTTGATGGAATTACTATTACCGTTACACAAATAGATGCTAATGGTAATGAATTTGTTAAAAGAACATATACAAGTAAAAAATATGAAGAAGTAAGTGATGCTGCTAAAAAAGTAACAAAAGATGAAATTGTCGATTCATTAAAATACACGCTTGACACTTCTACTTCAACAATTAACTTTACTTGGTCAAATCTTGCTTATAACTCTGTTGATAAAATTATCTTTAAAGAAACAACTCGTAATACTGATGCAACAGAGATATATATTATAAACTCTGCTTATACAACAACATCATTACCTAATGTATTAAATTATTACGATAGCAAATATGAAGCTACAATTTATTTTACTGACGGAACAACAAGAACAAAGAACTTTGAAATAAATCGAGGCATTGATCTTGGACTTGATGTTTATGGTAGTGCTGAAAGTATGACAATTGAGTTTAGAAATGAAGCTCCAAGCGCAATTCGAAATGTAATTGAGAAATTAGAACTATATATCGATGATAAAAAAGTTGATAGTGTTGATTATGTAACTAATTCCGTAGTGGTTAAAAGCCACACAATTACCGGTCTAAAATCTGGTACTACATACACATTAGTTGTAAAGGCTATTAACACCAATGGAGTTGTAATGTTTACTAACTCTGTTACTTTCACTGTAGCTTAAATTAAAAAATACATACCTCTATTCAGTATTTTGCTGAATAGGGGTTTTATTTTATATATATGTACTAACTTTAGCTTCTAAAAGGTAGATTTATAAATCCAAAAAAAATAAGCACATTTTACTGTGCTTATTTATACTGCTTATTTTTATTTATTATCTGTTGTAGAATTCAACGATTAGGTTTTCGTGAATTTCAGGAAGAACTTCTGTTCTTTCTGGGTAACGAACGAATGTTCCTACACCTTTTGCATCATCAAAACTAACAAATGGAAGTCTTGCAACTGTAGCTTCTAAAGCTTCTTTAACAATAGTAAGATTGCGTGAAGATTCTTTTAAAGCGATTGTTTGACCTGGTTTGCATAGGTATGAAGCTATATCAACTTTTTTACCATCAACAACGATATGTCCATGAGTAACTAATTGACGAGCTTGACGACGTGTAGTTGCAAATCCTAAACGATAAACTAAATTATCTAATCTTGATTCTAGTAAGAAGATAAAGTTTTCACCACTCTTACCTTCCATTTTACTAGCCTTTAAGAAAAGGTTGTGGAATTGTTTTTCAGTCATTCCATAAGTGAAACGAACTTTTTGTTTTTCTTGTAATTGAAGACCATATTCAGAAAGTTTTGCACGACGTTGTCCATGTTGACCAGGAGCATAAGGACGTCTTTGTAATTCTTTACCTGTTTCAAGTACTGAATATTTTAATCTTCTAGCTTGCTTCCAAGTTGGGCCTGTATAACGTGCCATTCTTTTTTCCTCCTAATTTTTTATTTTTTGGGTTGGGGATAAAAATTCACTATCGTTTACAAAGTAGGTTGTCTAATTGTTTTCGCCTAAGCAGCCAGACTACTTACATCCAAGATATTGTGACAATCTAGAGTTTATAAATTAATGAACGCTGCCTTTATCGCACCATTTAGTATTATACCAAATTTTCCTAAAAAAGTCAAATGATATATCTTAGTTATTTTTAGCTTGATATATAGCATCGATTACATGATCTGAAGTATCTTCGCTATAACACCAGCACATAATTCCAACACCTTGAATTGATTTGGCGTAGTTATATTTTTGTTTTATCGCAAGTGAACTATCAAAAGATATAAATATTCCGGTTTTTGAATTGAACAAATATGAACCAACAAATTGTCCATTTGCATCGTATTCATGATATTCGGTATAATCGCCTTGTTCAATTATTGATTGAATACCATTACCAAAGAGCGTTCCACTCGCAAATGATCCAGGAACATTACTAATTTTAGTTAGAGTTCCTGTTACTCCAAGAGCAGGGTATGTACCACCAATACTTACTCCTGTTATGCGATATGCTTTACCATAACCTGCACTACCAATAATTAATTTATTTCTTGAAAAGCCTAAACTAACAAGTCTTTCAACTCCATATACACAGCCAAAGCCATAACCATTATCGTTAGATGAAGCATAAAGTGGTGATAGGTGAGTTGTTACATTTGCCTTATTCATGTCATATGACATTAAATTAATGTAATCTAAGTATTTATCAAGAGTTACAAAATCAAATCTTGATGAAACTGTACCCCAAGAATTAGCTGGAACTGCACAACTTAAGAAATATGGAGTTCCATTTTCGGCTTGGCGTTTTGTCATTTCTTCTCTTAATTCTTGAACTAAAAGATTTAGGCTTGACGCTACTACTCTAATTGAATCACTTACTGTTTCCCAGTCAATATCTAAGCCATCAAAATGATATCTATCAACAAGGTCTAGTAAATTTTTAACGAAGTTTCTACGTTTAGTGCTATCGGCTGTTATATCCATAAAGTATTTACAACTTGTTGAATTAACACCATTGACACTAGCTACTACTCTTACATTGTAATCTTTTAATTTTAGCACTTCATCAACATACATAGCATTATCTAATTGGCAAGTACCATTAGCATTAATTGTTATAAATGAATAATAAATAATGTCTAATGTTTCTTTTGTTGTTTCAGAAAATAACGTTCCATCTTTTAGATATCTTTCATTATATTGTTTATATGCATATAGAGCACTTGTTGAAAAATATGTTGCTACGGGAGTTGATGGAAGATTTTCATATAATACCGGGTTAACAGTAATTACCTTAGATAATGTTTCATGAGTGCCATCTTCATAAACCGCATTAACAGTAATTGTAACTTGTTGAGTTTGGTGAGTTTGATATGCTCTTGAAACTTTTCCAATTCCATCTTTTATTACATATAAATCAGGATTTGAACTAGTCCATGTATATTCAGCTCCGTCTACATTTGTAATTAAAACATCTTCAGTATATGATGTTGCGATATCACTAACATATGAAAGTACTTTATTTTGATCTAATACCCATTTTGCATAATATGTTGCTTCACCTGAAGCAATCGTATAAGCACCCATAGTAAAACTTGAATCTTTGTACCAACCTAAGAAAATATAATCTCTTTTTGTAGGAGTTGGTAATGTTGCAATTCCTGTATATTGTGCAGTATAATATGTGCCATCCAAACTAGGCACCAAATCAACAATTTTACCACCATTTGGATAAAATGTAACAGTGTATTTTTCATCTGTTATCTGTTTTTTTAATTCCTCAACTTTTTCTTCTAGTTCAACAAAAGTATTATAATTTGTTACATATGCTTTCGCTGCTGCTTCTAGTTTGTCATAAGCTTGTCTAATTTTTTCAATAGCAGGACTATCATCAACAGAAATTACATCAATTGATGGAAGGTTATTTATTAATTTAATGATTGGACTAGCTAAATCTTTAAGTCTTGCTGTTTCTTCTAATTCGGCAATTCTAGCTTGTAGCGCTACTAATTTATCATAATTTGTTACATATTGTTTACTTTCTTGATCTAGTTTGTTATATATATCCATAGCATTTTCTACATCATTTTTATCCTTTATTTGAACATTTTCTACTGTAGGTAAACTTTCAATTACATTTATTACTACTTGAGCATTTGCTTTATGTCTATTAATTTCATCAATAATTGTTTGTAATGTTGCTTGAACTGCTTCAAGTTTTTTGGAATTAGTAATTTGAATTTTTTGAATATTACTTAAAGATTCAAATAAAGCAACTGCTTTTTCGATTTGTTCTTTGTCGTTTATGGTTACATCATTTGGTTCAGGTAATTTGTCAATCATTTCTTTCAAGTCTATTATGTTTTGTGCATCCCTCAATTTTTTTATTTTAGACTCAAGTGAAATTAATTTGCTGTAGTTTGTCACTTTGCCTTTTTCTTCATCTGTTAAAGCATCATACAATGCTCTTGCTTCCCCCACTTTTACTTCATCATCTAAAGTAATAGATGTTGTATCAGGAAGACTATCAATTTTTGCTATTACTTCTTGTATATTCTTATCATCATTAGGTTTAGGCTTATCATTTTGACAAGCTGTGATACCAAGTAGCAACAGCATGAATATCATTAGTGTCGTTATCTTTATTGTCTTTTTCATGTAAATTCCTCCTTTACAAACACATTATAGCAAATTTTGTCCTTTTTTGCAATATATATTAATCTTTTTGTTTTCCACATTTTTGCAAATTAAAAGGCGTGATTTTTCACACCTTGTTTGAATATTCTAATTTTGCTGGTTCAGACTTGCCAAATAATTCAGTAGCAATTGTTTGTACATAGAATATATATGTTTTGTTTTCTTCTACTATAAATATATATTCATTTTCACTAATTTCAAAGGGACCTGTTTTTTTATTCGTATCATCAACCATCCACACGTAATAACCTTCTGTTGCGAAATTGTTTATATCCCATGATATTTTTACTTCGGTTGGGGATATTACTTCATACTTTAAATTTTGAGGAGTTTGATTAGGAGTTTCTTGACGCATCCATATGTTAATCACAAACCAAGCAATTATAAAAAGGCCAATTAGGGATAAGCCTAGAATTGTTTTCCATCTATTTTGATCTTTAACTTGTTTGGAAAGTTCTTTTATATTACTTTCAATAAACTCTGTTTCATTTGGAATTGCAATAGAAAAAGAAACATTCCTTCTATCATAATCTTCAAGTTTAGTTAAAACATTTTGTATTTTTAGTTCTGTATCAACATTTTTAATTGCGTATCCTCTTGCTTTTTTTATATATATGTTTGCTACATTTTGATATCTATTACTTAAATGACTTAGTAGTATATCATTTTCTTTTTTTATTTCTTGGTATCTATTATCCTTCATAATCTACCCCACTTTTTCTATAGTATTATTATATTATGAACCTAAGGTTTTATCAATGCTTTTGCAATGGCAACATAAAAATGCGTAAATTATACAACCTACGCATTAATATATATTTATTTGTTAATCGCAACTTTTGTGAAATATACAAAGTCTTCAGGAATAAGACTAGCTCCACCAATTAAAGCTCCATCAATATTAGGTTTTGCCATTAAAGCTTCAATATTATTAACTTTAACGCTACCACCATATTGGATTCTTATAGCTTCACTAACTTCTTCATTATACATTTCTTTAACTACGCTTCTAATATAACCACATGTTTCATCCGCAATTTCTGGAGTTGCTGTTTTGCCTGTACCAATTGCCCAAATTGGTTCATAAGCAATTACTAACTTTTTAACTTCTTCTTCAGTTAATCCTTCTAAATCATGTAATAATTGATAGTGTAATAATTCTTCAGTTTTACCTGTTTCTCTTTCTTCTAAATGTTCACCAACACAAAGGATTGGAGTAAGACCATGTTTGAATGCCGCATGAAGTTTTTTATTAACTGTTTCATCTGTTTCATTAAACATTGCTCTTCTTTCACTATGACCTATGATAACATATTCTACACCAAGTGAGGTTAACATGTTTGGAGCTATTTCACCAGTGAAAGCACCTTGTTCTTCAAAATGCATATTTTGAGCACCGATTCTTAAGTTTTCACCTTGACGTTTAACTAAGCAACGAAGCACAGTAAACGGAGCACATATAACACTATCTACTAAATCTTGAGTTGGAACATTTTCATTTACTTTATAAATAAATGCTAATGCTTCATCTCTTGTTTTAAACATTTTCCAGTTGCCGGCAATTATTGGTTTTCTCATTTGATTCACCTATTTATCAGTTAAGCAAGCAACACCAGGTAATTCTTTACCTTCTAAATATTCAAGACTTGCTCCTCCACCAGTTGAGATGTGAGTAAATTTCTTTTCATATCCCATTGAGATTGCGGCTGCGGCTGAGTCACCACCACCAATAATTGTTGTTGCACCTTTAAGGTTAGCAAGTGTTTCACAAATTGCTTTTGTTCCAACAGCGAATTTTTCCACTTCAAATACACCAGCAGGGCCGTTCCATACAACTGTTTTTGCACCTTCAAGTTCTTTTGCGAAAAGTTCAATTGTCTTAGGGCCACAGTCTAGGCCTTGTTCTTCAGGCTTAATTTCAGTTACAGGAGTAACTCTAATTTCAGCTTTTGAAATTGCACCAAAGAAGTCTGCGGCACAGTCTTCATCTGAAACTACAACAGCTTTTACATCTACTGGTAAAATAATTTTACCTTTTGCTTTTTCTAATAAGCCTTTTGCATAGTCAACGAAATCTGGTTCACATTTAGATTTACCAACTTCAAGACCTTGAGCCTTAAAGAATGTGTAAGCCATAGCACCACAAATCATAACTTTGTCAGCCTTATTTAATAAGTTTTCAATAACAGATATTTTATCACTAACTTTAGCACCACCTAAAATAGCAACGAATGGTATTGCAGGATTATCAACTGCACCACCAATAAACTTAATTTCTTTTTCTAGTAAGAAACCAGCAGCACTTTCATTTTTATGATGACTTGCAATACCTTGATTTGAAGCATGTGCACGATGAGCTGTACCAAATGCATCATTAACGAATACATCGCCTAAACTTGCCCAATATGCGCCAAGTTCTGGGTCATTTTTGGATTCTTTCTTACCATCTAGATCTTCGTAACGTGTATTTTCAAACATTAATACATCGCCTTCTTTTAGGGCACTAATTGCATCTTCTAGTTCTTTACCTCTAGTTACAGGAACAAACTTTACAGGTTGGCCTAATAATTCTTCTAATTTTTTCGCAACAGGAGCTAAACTATTTTTTGCTAAATCATCAGCAGTTTTAATACGACCAAGGTGAGAGAATAAAATTACCTTACCACCTTGTTCAATTGCATACTTAATAGTTGGTAATGCTTGAACGATACGATTGTCGTCTGTGATAACTCCACCCTTCATTGGCACGTTAAAATCAACACGCATTAACACTCTTTTACCTTTTAAATCTAAATCTCTAATATTCAATTTTGCCATATACATACATCCCTTTCTAACAATATTGATTTATTTGATTATTAATTTTTAGACATTTCTCATAGTTAACTTTTAATAGATGAGCATCTCTATTAACTAGTATTTCTTGATTATCATAAAAGATAACCTTTGTTTTATTAGAAATAGGTTCTATGCTCTTTATATATATACTATTTAAATATACATTATCTATTGATTTTTTATTGTGTGTTGGAAATAATACTAAATTTTCTTTTATATAAATTGGAATATTCTTTATAACATGATATTTTTTCTTTATTGCGTTAACTCTACCTTCTAAAGTTGTAAGTTCAGTTAAACAAAGATTGTCTAAATATCTTTCTGGCAATATATCTAATTCTTCTAATTCATCATTAATGTAATGGACTATTGTTGAACGATTACCTTTTTCAATATAAAGAATAGTTCTGTTCATACTTATGATCTTCTAATTCTGTTAGTTGTTTCAGGGTCAAAGAAATGACATTTTTCCATATTGAAAGCAAGTTTAATTTCATCACCCATATGAACATCTGCACGAGCAGGAACTTTCGCAGTGACACTTTGACCAACACGGTCAGTACCAGGAAGCTTAACTGTAATTTGAGATTCAGCACCTAATAATTCTGAAATATCAACCTTTAATTGTACTGCCCATTGAGGTAATTCTGCGATAACACGTTCTTTATCAGAAATATCTTCAGGTCTAATACCTAAAATAATTGTTTTTTCTAGATAATTTTGTTCTTTTAATACTTCTAATTTTTCTTCTGGAACAGGGAAACGAACTACGCCATAACGGTGGTTACCACATTCAAAAACACCGTCTTTACCAACAGTACCTTCAATAAAGTTCATTGGAGGAGTACCGATGAATCCACCTACGAACATATTTGTAGGATTGTCATAGATTTCTTTTGGTGCACCAATTTGTTGAATATAACCATCTTTCATAACGACGATTCTTGATGCCATTGTCATAGCTTCAATTTGGTCATGGGTAACATAGATAGTTGTTGTTCCTAAACTTTCATGTAATTTAATTAATTCAGATCTCATTTGTACACGTAGTTTAGCATCTAGGTTAGATAGAGGTTCGTCCATTAAGAATACTTTCGCATCACGAACGATAGCACGGCCTAACGCAACACGTTGTTTTTGACCACCTGATAAGGCAGTTGGTTTACGATCTAAATAAGGCTTTAAGCCTAATACAGATGCTGCATGTTGAACACGTCTATCAATTTCATCACGTGAGAATTTACGTAATTTTAATCCGAAAGCCATGTTATCATAAACAGTCATATGTGGATATAGTGCATAAGATTGGAATACCATCGCGATATTACGATCTTTTGGAGCTACGTCATTCATAACTTCATTATCAATTAGAAGTTGTCCACTTGTGATTTCTTCAAGACCAGCAATCATTCTAAGTGTTGTTGATTTACCACATCCTGATGGTCCAACAAATACGATAAATTCACGGTCTTTAATCTTTAAATTAAAATCAAATACTGCTTGAACATTATTACTATATATTTTGTTAATGTTCTTTAATTCTACTGTTGCCATAATTAATCCTCCTATTTTTTTATTGACAATTTTGTACACTAATATTATACTACATCTTTATTATTTTTAAAATAGACAATTTGTCCATTCTTTTTTTGTTCTTTTATACAAATTATATATTTTCAATATTATTTAAAATATTCATATAATAAGTTTTAGACCTATATCCACTTTCTTTTGTAATAATTTTGTTGTTTTTGATAATGATAGTTGTTGGGATACTTGTAACATGGCATATCGAAACTATTGATAGTTCTTTTTCAACATCTACTTGATATACATCATATATATCACTAAGTTCTTCTAATGGAACCTTAGCCATTTTGCATGAATCACACCATAAGGCAGTGAAGATGATAATATGTATTAAGTTATCGTTTTTAATAACATTGAAGTGATTATACGTTAATTCTTTAATCATATTAGTTTTTTAAATCTATTAATATTTTTATCGCATACGCATCTTTAAATTTTTGAATGTCAAGACCTGTAAGTTTTTCAATTTGGTCTAGTTTATTAATAACCGTATTACGATGCATATATAAAAGTTTTGATGTAAGTGAAATATTTAAATTATTATTACAAAAAGATTCAATTAGATCAACCATATGAGGAAGTTTTTGAAGTTTATCAAGTACATTGTTTTTTATAATCATTAGTACTTCTTGATCTTTGTTATTGGCATTTATTATTATATCAACTATTTTTGTGTAGCCATGAGTTGTAATATTAGTTTTATAATAATCAAAATATTTTGAAAGTTCAATTCCTTTAGTTGAAGAAGTAAAAACAAAACCTTGATGGACATTTATTTCATATCCAATATCACTAGTAAGAGCCCTAAAGGTCATTTCAACATCATTGAATGCTGTGCTAAAAGCAACTGTAAAATTCATATATTTGATAATTATTACATCACGATATATATCTTTTATAACACTATTAATTGTATCTTCATCTTCTTTATTAACTAAATAGATAATAAATGACATTGGTGTTTTGAATGGATTTTCTTTTTCTTCAAAAAGATATTCGTAAATTTGTTGTTCTTTTTTATTGTTAGTATATTGCCTTTTTTCAACAAACATAGTTTGTAACAATTGATATTCTGCTGTAGTTATTGTCTTAGAAACTCCAAAAATACTTTTGCAAGTATAATCTTGATAAAAGTAATAATACTTAGGAGAAGTAATATCTGTCACATCTTCTATCATATTATTTTTGAATATTTGCTTAATTTGTTTATACATAGATTATACCTCCTATCTACAGTATTATATCATATTTGTGATTAATTTGTAAAAAAATTAATATTTTATTTTTAGTACATGATTCGACAAAACAATTTACTTAATTAGTATATACTATTAGCACAGGTTATGGGAGGAAATGAAATGAAAGAAATATCACCAATTAATTTTTTTAAGTTATACCAAAAATCTAAGAACCTTAGAATTATTGATGTAAGAGATGCTTATGATTTTGAGCATTACCATTTAGAGAGTACAACCAATATTCCTCTAAATTTGTTATGTACTAAGTACTACCTTTTTCTTAATAAAGAGTATTGTTATTATCTAATATGTGAAGATGGGGAAAAGAGCAAAAAAGCAACTGTTTATTTAGATAAATTAGGCTATCAAGTAATCAATGTTTTAGGGGGATTGAATCGATGGGCTAGTTCCTATCACATAGTTAGAGTGTATTAGACTACATTATATGTGGTCTTTTTATGCTGCTTCTTGAATTTTTAAGGCAATTATGCTCATATCATCTTTTGTTTTTATTTTATTATTAATGGTGTAATTTAATAATTCATAGACGATTCGTTGTGGTGGCAAGTTTTTAATTGATTGAATATAATCTTGAAGTTTATTTTCATCAATTAAATTTTCAAATATACCATCACTACTCATCAAGATTAAATCTCCATTTTTTAACTCATAGGTTGTTGAAGTAATATCTTCATCTAAACCAAATGGTAAACTTTTATTAATTATTTTTTCAACTATTCCATTTGATCTAAATATATATGTTGTGGTAGCCCCCATTTTATAAAAACTTGCGGTGGTGTTGTACCTATTAATTTCTAAAAAGTCTAAAGTGGCATATTGTTCTAAGTATTCTTGTACAGCATAAAAACAATTTAATATTTCAAGAGCAGTACCTGTTGTTAAATTAAGCTTTATGATATCTTCAACAAGTTTTAAAGTCATATCACTTTCATAAAATGCTCGGTATCCTTTCCCCATTCCATCAGAAATAGCACTAATAAAATGGCCATTATTAATTTCTTTGATTAAATAATTATCTCCACATATGTCTTCACCATCACAAGACAAGGCACCATACCCATAAGTGATATCAATTTTGATTTTGGGTACTAAATTTATATATACTCTATCTTTGCTTTCATCATCCAAAATAACTGAAACGTCTTGTTTTAAGGTAGTAGAAGCAATTAATTTAACTGTTTCTTTAATATCGTTATATTTACTAGCAAGGCCAATTTTAACGTTAAAATCATTTTTGAATAATTTTACAACCTCAAAATAAGTTACCTCGTACCCATAGTTTTCAAGTCTTGTTTTTATTTCCATCATTTGATAATAACTAATTTCTTCTTTTGAAGCAAGATCAATAACGTATTTTCTTATCGCATTTGATACTCCGTTTAATTGAGCAAGCATTATATTATTTTGTGACATTGCTTCATCACTAAGTGGTGCTTTTATTTTTGTTTCCAGAAATTTTGCGGTATGTTCGAAATTGCTTATTTTATCACAGTAATCAACAAACTCTTGATAATTAGTATGAAAATTAGGTTCTTGTAAAAGGATACTTTTAAACACTCCATATAGTTCTATTTTATATTTATTAAAGCATTCTTTCCGCTTTTGACATGTACTACAATGATTTTGAACTAGTGTTTTTATGCCTTCGCTAAGTCTATTGTTAAATTCTTTAGGATTTTTAAATCCATTAGAAAACTTATCAATGAATAACGCAAAATTTAATATTTCATCATTTGTGTTTTTTTGTATTTGAGTATATATATATTCAAACATATCTTGATTATTTTTCTTTTCATCCAGTACAAATGGAGATATTATTTCAAATACAATACTCACCATCATCATACTTAATAAAGCATTAGTTTCATAACCAGTATCTGTGAAAAGCAAGACTAATGTAAAACTATTAAATAAGACTAACATCAAGAAATTTGGTACTAAATATATTGTGCAAATAAAAGGGATAAATAAAGCTTCTTCTATTTTAAACGCTAGATATAATATTAACATTGTAAAAAGACCATATATAAATGAATATATATTTTTATAACTTCTACCAAAATACATTGCGAAAAAAGCAGCATACACAAATCCTAAGTTTACCTTTAATAGTGTCACCGTACTCGCGCTCACAACCGTAATTAAAGCTATCATTATCTCTAAATATGATAGTGAACTAGAACTACTATCAATAGAATCATTTAGTATAATTTTATATAAATATCTTTCCAAATATAAATATAATAAAGCACTAAGTGAATTGGTGATAAATATAACACCTAAATTATTTACTTGTAATAATAAATCTAAAGCAATGTTAGTGCACAATATTGATAACACAATCATTAATGTCGTAATCTTTGGAGTTTTCTTATTTACAAGTGTAGTAATAAAAAAATAAAAAGCCGTAACCGCAACCATCATTCCTAAGATATAAACAAAGTATTCTCTCATAAATAAAATAGATGTAATTAACATTGGTATATATGTATAATACATATTTTTAGAATCTTTTAATAAATAGAATATTACGATGGGAATAACCAACGTAAACCCCATATTTAGTTTTAGCGAAAAGCAAAGTACAAGTGAAATTAAAATAATATTTATTTTTTTTAGCATATTTTACTACCATCCTTCATATATATTATATATGATTGAAACTGCGAAAAAGCACGAAAAAAGACTAAGTCTTGCTTAGTCTTCAACTTTTTCTTTAATTCTTTTCAATGCTTCAATTCGTGGAATCATGATGACACGTTTACATGTTGTACATTCAAGTTTATAATCAATACCAATTCTTAGCACTTTCCATGTGTAACCACCGCAAGGGTGAGGTTTTTTGAATTTTAGAATATCATCTACTTTAATTGTTGTTGGATCAATCATCTTGTCTTACTCCGTGAACCACAATTTGTGGAAATGGTATTTCAATATTATTAGAATCACAAATAGCTTTAATTTCTTGACGAACATCTCTTGAAATTTGATAATGACTTTCAGGTTTAGTAGTACCGACTACAACTATTTCAATTCCTGAATCACCTAAATTGCCAACACCAATTGTATGTGGTAAATCAACAAGTTCGGGACGCCCCTTAAATTTATCAGCTAATCCCTTATCTATTATTTCGCGCACTTTTGCGATATCTTCTCCATAACCTATGGAAACGCTAATATCAAAAACTGTATTGTATAGTGAATCATTAATGATATCTGTCAAATCACCATTTGCGATTATCTTAACACGACCACGCCAATCTCGTATTTTTGTTGTTTTAAGCCCTATGTCGATTACTTCCCCCTTAAAATCACCAACAATAATCGTGTCACCAACATCAAAATGATGTTCAAATACAATGAATAACCCAGCCACAAAGTCAGAGATTAGTTTTTGAGCACCAAGGCCCACTACAAGTCCGACAATACCAAGACCAGCAAGGGCAGGCATAACATTCACTTTCCAA
Organism: uncultured Mollicutes bacterium; assembly: GCA_900538885.1. GTDB lineage: Bacteria > Bacillota_I > Bacilli_A > ML615J-28 > CAG-313 > UMGS75. The sequence goes on along the minus strand of UQAI01000023.1, from coordinate 9,244 downwards.
ATACCAAGTATCACAATAACGCAGATTATATATGCGGCATATCTAATCAAACTCATCAAAACCTTTGAAATAGTATTTTGACGTTTAACTTCTAGGATATTTTTTTTATACTTTTTAAATAATAATGTTTTTGTTATACCTAAAAGGGTAGAAGCAATTATTACGACTATAATAGACCAAATTAAGCTTGAGCCTTGAAATGCAATAAAATCTTTAAATCCAACTTTAAATTTTGAAAAATCAAAACCTAATATTAAAGCTATACCTAATAAGAAGCCTAAAAATATAGCTACATCTAAACATATATTAATAGTAGCAATTCCTTTATTGTCAAGCTTATTAAGCATTTTTTTCTTGATCACATTAACAAGAATATATAAAGCAATTAGAATAATACAATATAAAGTTTCAAGCATAACTTATTCCTTTCTATCTAATATTTCTTTTGCAAGTTCTCGATATTCTTTAGAACCTCTTGAATTATAAGAAAATTGCAAAACGCTTTTTCCATATAATGGAGCTTCTTGAATATGACTTGAATTAGTGATAATTGTTTTAAAAGTTTTATCAGGAAATAAAAATTGAACTTTTTCAACAATCTTATAACCAAGAGTATTACGGTTATCTAGTTTTGTAAGTAAAATTCCTTCGATTTCTATTTTTTTATGTTTTTGAACTGAATTAATTTTATGAGTCATTTGGGTTAATGCATCATATGAGTAGTAACCACATTCTACTGGTATAATAACTGAATCACTTGCATACAAGGCATTATCAACAATTAAACCTAAAGAAGGCGGGCAATCTATTAAAATATAATCATATTCAGATTTTAACTCAGATAATTTTCTAGACATTAAATACTCTTTATCTGGAACTTGGTATAATGTTTCTTCGACATTTGCAAGTTTAATTGTGGCAGGTATTACATCAAGATTATCAATGGTAGTATGTAAAATTGCTTTTTTGACAAGTGCAATATGTGTGAAGAAATCTGTTACATCAAACAATATATCTTCTTTATCTATTCCAAGTCCTGTGGTCGCATTTGCTTGTTGATCAAAATCAACAATTAAAACCTTTTGGTTATAATTTGCAAGAGCGGCACCAAGATTGATTGTAGTTGTAGTTTTCCCTACTCCACCTTTTTGGTTGACTATTGAAATTATCTTGCCCATATTTTTCCCTTTCTATAATGGTTTTTTTAATATTTTTGCATATTCTCTAGGATATATATCTAGAGTCTTTTTTTGTTTTTGAAATTTAGCAATGTTTCTCATACCTTTATCAAGAGGTAATGTAAATTGATATATATCTATAAGTTTTAAGTTTAACACTTTAACCGCATTGGCTGATATATTTAATTCTTCGTTAATATTACTACCTTTCATAGGTATAACTAAACCATTTACTTTACAAAAGGGGGTTAGTAATTCTAACAGAATTGGAAGATTCGCTACTGCTCTTGCGGTAACGATATCAAATTTTTCACGATATTTAGTAATGCATTTTTCTGCACGGTCATTTACTACAACAATATCTTTTAATTTTAATTTATCTATCACAAGATTTAAAAAATTGCATCGTTTTGTTGTTGGTTCAATCAATGTAACTTTTAGGGTTGGTTCCATAATTTTTAAAACAATACCAGGAAAACCCGCACCTGTACCAACATCTACTAATTCTTTTTCTTTTAAATCAGTTACCTTAGAAATTAACATACTATCGTAAAAATGTTTTATATATATATCATTAGTTTCAGATATGGAAGTTAAGTTCATTTTCTTTGATTCTTCTTTTAAAATCTCACAATATAATTCTAATTGACTTAACATATCACTAGATAATGTTCTAAACGAATCTAAAAGTATTTTATTTTTTTCCATGTGTTCTTCCTTTTGATTCTAAATATACTAATATAATCGCAATATCACTTGGATTTACTCCACTAATTCTTGAAGCCTGCCCTAGCGTAAGTGGTTTAATTCTAGTTAGTTTTTCTTTAGCTTCACTCGCAAGATTATGTATTTGTGAATAATCCATATCTTCAGGAATTCTCATTGTTTCTAGTTTGTGTACTCTTTGTGCATCTTTATATGATTTTTGAATATAACCAGCATATTTAATTTCAATATTAAGCTGTTCACCTAGTTCATAGTTTAAAGGGTTATCAAGGTTTAACATTTCAACTATATTGAAGTAATCAATTTCTGGGCGTTTCATTAATTCGGCTGCACTAATACCATCTTTTAAGATTGGCGAGTTAACACTTTCTAAATATTTATTTATGCTTTCTTTTGGAGTAATTCTAATTTCATTAAGTCTAGTTTTTTCCTTTTCAATGCATTCCATTTTGTTTAAATATCGATTATATCTTTCATCACTAATTAAACCGACATAGTGTCCATATTTTATTAATCTTTGATCAGCGTTATCGTGTCTTAGAAGTAATCTAAATTCGGCACGTGATGTAAGCATTCTATAAGGATCTATTACCCCTTTAGTAATTAAATCATCAATTAATACACCAATATATGCTTCATCTCTTCTAAGAATAAGTTCATCTTTACCTAATAAACTACATGATGCATTAATACCTGCCATTAAACCCTGGCATGCGGCTTCCTCATATCCACTTGTTCCATTTACTTGGCCACCAAAATATAGTCCTTTAACTTTCTTACTTTCCAATGTCGCTTTTAATTCAAGTGGGTCAATCGCATCATATTCAATCGCATATGCGTATTTTGCAAACCTTGCATTTTCAAATCCTGGTAAAGAACGAACCATTAATTCTTGAACTTCATGTGGCATACTAGTTGAGAACCCTTGAATATATGTTTGTCCAAGTTCTAGGCTCTCTGGTTCTAGGAATATTTGATGACGCTCTTTATCGGAAAATCTAACTATTTTATCTTCAATTGATGGGCAATATCTTGGCCCGATACCTTTTACAATTCCTGAATACATACTAGATTCATGCAAGTGTTCATGTATTATTTCATGGGTTTTAGGTGTTGTCCAAATTAAATAACAAGGTATTTGTTTATCAAAAGGTATCATTTTTGAAAGGTCTGTTTCATAACTAAAACTAAGTGGTAAGTTCGTACCTAATTCTACTTGCATACCTTCAAAATTAATTGAGTCAGTGTATATACGAGGTGGGGTTCCTGTTTTTAATCTTAATAGTTTAAAACCTAATTCCTTTAATGAGCCCGAAAGACCATAGTTGGTTGCTTCCCCATCTGGTCCTGATGGAGTGGTGTTTTTACCACACAATACCCTAGAAGAAAGGTAAGTACCAGTTGTAATAATTACTCTTTTACCATATATTTTAGTACCATCTTCAAGTACTACTCCTTGAATAGTGTTTTCACTTGTTATTAATTTATCTACCAAAGCTTCATATATATCAAGATTTGGTTCATTTAAACAAATCTCTTGCATACGCGATACATAAGCAAGTTTATCAGATTGAACTCTTAAAGCTCTAACAGCCGGACCTTTTGATAGATTCAACATTTTTACTTGTAAACAAGTTTCATCAGCAGTCTTAGCCATTTGGCCGCCCAATGCATCAATTTCACGAACTAGAATTCCTTTGGCAGGTCCACCTATTGATGGGTTACAAGGCATGTTTCCTATTTTTTTGATATTACCACAAATCATTAAGGTATTAAGGCCTAAACGTGCAGGAGCGAGGCTCGCTTCAATTCCCGCATGACCACCACCTACAACGATAACATCGTAGTAGTTATTTTTTTCTATTAATTCTTCTTTATATATTCTAGCCATATTACTTTTTTAACAAATATGCAATAACAACAATCGCCACAATGATAACAAAACCAATAATAAGACCTATTAGTTTGGTCATGGAATTATGCATTTTGGTTTTCTTTTCAAGTTTTTTCATTCTCTTTATTTCTTGTTTTCTTTCTTCCGTCATTGGAAGTTCGGCCATACAAAAATCACAAGTAAGAGCATCATATTTATTCTCATTATGGCATTTTGGACAACGCATATTTTTTACCTCTATTCTTTATTTTTTAAAATACCTCCCTTTTTGGAGGTATTATTATTATTTTACTATTTCGCCCATTGTTCCAGGAACTACATTTCCTGCATTACTTTCATCTGTATCAATATGCATTGCAAGGGCAAATTTTTCACTTACTCTTACAACAACATCACCAAAGATTAATGATCTCTCAGGAGTATTCACTTTTACTGATACAATTTCTTTATCTTGTACACCAAGTTCTTTTGCGTCTTCTGGTGTTGCATGAATATGTCTTTTCGCAACAATAACACCACAAGGAAGTTCAATTTCGCCCTTTGGACCTATTACCTTACATCCTGGAGTACCTTCAATCATTCCTGATTCACGAATTGCAATTGGAAGGCCAATACTACGAGCATCTGTTGCACTTAATTCTACTTGACTAGCGTTGCGGAAGGGACCTAAAATAGATACACCAGCAAGCTCCTTTTTAGGGCCTACTACTGTTACTCTTTGTTCACTAGCAAATTGACCTGGTTGTGATAAATATTTTTTAATAGTTAAGCTTGCATCATCACCAAATAATACTTTAAAATCACTTTCAGTTAAATGGATGTGACGAGCTGATGTTTCTACGATAAATTGTTTTGACATATATATTACCTCTTTTCTACTTATTTATTATATCACAACTTTTTTTTAATTTCCACCAATACGGAAAAATAATTGTTTATTGTAAGAATTTGTATTTTAAATATTGTATAATAATACTAATAATATTATACAAGGAGATATAGTATGAAACTTGGAATGATTTCTTTAGGCTGTGCTAAGAACTTAATTGATACCGAAATGTTTTTAGGTGTAGCAAGAAAATATGGAATTGAGATAACTAACGATATGGAAGAAGCCGATATTTTAGTTGTCAACACTTGTGGCTTTATCGAGTCCGCAAAAAAAGAGGCAATTGATACAATTTTAGAACTTACAGATTATGGTAAAAAAGGCAAGAAAGTAATTGCGATGGGATGCCTTGTTGAGCGTTACTTAGATGACTTAAAAGAAAGTATACCGGAAGTTGACTTTTATTTTCCAATTAGAGATTATAAAAACATTGATAAATTATTTAGACAATTAACTAATAGTGATTCTTCATATCATATGGACTACAAAAATAGAGTTGTATCTACTCTCCCTCATAGTGCTTATTTAAGGATTGGAGATGGTTGTAATAATAAATGTGCATACTGTGCTATTCCTATAATAAGAGGTCCTTTTTTAAGTAGGCCAATTAATGATGTAATCGCAGAAGCAAATATCCTAGTAAATAGTGGTGTTAAAGAAATAACCTTAATTGCACAAGATACAACTAGATATGGTACCGATTTAAATGATGGCACAAGTCTTGTCAAGTTAATTAAAGAACTTTCTAAATTTGATGATTTAAAGGTGATTAGAGTACTTTATTTGTATCCTGATGAAATAACCGATGAATTACTTGAAGAATTTAGAGATAACGAAAAATTAGTACCTTATTTTGACATACCAATTCAACATGCTAGTAATCGCATTTTAAAATTAATGAACCGTCGTGGTAGTAAAGAAATGATTACAAAAATTATTAATAAGCTTCGATCATTCATTCCTGATGTTATTATCCGTAGTACTCTAATTGTAGGATTCCCAACAGAAACTGATGAAGACTTTAATGAATTATATAATTTCGTTAAAGAAATTAAGTTTGATCGCCTTGGGGTTTTCACATATTCTAAGGAAGAAGATACAAAAGCATATGATATGAAACCTGAAGTTTCGGAAATAATCGCAAAGCAACGATACAACAAAATTATGAAATTACAAGCAAAGATCATTAAAGAAAAGAACAAACAGACCATTGGGAAAGTATATAAAGTGTTAGTTGATAACTATGATTTTAATAAAGAAAAATACCTTTCTAGAAGCTATGCATACGCCCCAGATGATGTTGATGGATACATTTATATTGACAGTTCCACCCCTCTTAGTCCTGGTGAATTCTACGATGTTTTAATCACAAAAGCAGATATTTATGACCTTGAAGGAGTAGTAGTTGAAGTAAGAAATGACGAAGAAAAAAGAGATGATAACTAAAAATTATCATCTTTTATTATTCAAAACTTCTTCTTAAACCTCTTAATATTTCAACCATTGCCCATGTATCTTGCCTACAATATACCCTTAAAGCAAGGTATTTTTCTTCATATTCCTTAGGTGTTAAAGTAGGTAAAAGCCCATATGTAAGGATAGCTTCAGTACCATTTTTGACTATTAAATTGCTATATGACAAATTAGTAAAGATAGGTAAAACCTTTTTTATCGAAAAAGAACCATGCATTTTATTATTGTAATAAGTAAATGGGGGTCTATTTTGGTATTCTTCTCTTTCTTCTTTCGTTGTTATTTCATCAAATAAAGCTCTATCTCCATGTAATACCGCAAGCAAATCAAAGATATGATCATTAATATTATCTAATTCTTTCGCATATTTAGGAAACATTCTAGCAAGTTCATGGAGTCTTGTTTTTTCAAAGTTTTGGTTATATACCATTACAGTTCCCCCATTTGATAAATCAATATCATGAATTAGTTTTTTTATTAAATCTTCACGATGATCCTCATGGTCTGGAGCTAAATACTCTGTGTGATTTTCAACAATATCACATACACCAGGAGTTTCTTCTATATGTAATGAATACTGAAATAGCGACTGCATATAAGGGTTTTCGCCTTTAAATCTAGGAAGTGGTGAATTATAACTTTCAAAATCTAAATGAAATATTGGATAAGTTATTGCGTTTAAGGCTTTTCCAATTCTTTCTAAATCAATATAGGTTGTATTATTAACATAACAATCATGTTGAGTAATATTATCAAGTCTATTTATATATGGTCTAGCATCTGGTATCATATATACTCCTTGATTAATTAAATCATACATTGTAATAATATCACCATTTCCATTTTTAAAAGCATAATTTTTATGCATGTACTCTAGTATTGAGCCATCTTTTAAAATACGTTTTGCACATATTGGGAAAAACTTACACGCTGTAGTTTTCTTATACTCACAAGGAGTACCAAACCTATGATAATTTACAGTTAAATGGTCTTGATCATATTCAAGCATTTTCTTTTTTAACTCAATATTTTCTTGAATAAGACTTGTAATATATGTCATATCATAAATTTTAAATAATAAATTACCATTATCATCTGGCCCATATATTGGGTCTTTTTCATCTTTTAAACCATTATATATATATTCAGCATTAAGAACTATTAAATAATAGTGAATATCTTTTTCTTTATTATCGATACTATGTTCAACAATATATCTCTCGACAGCTAAATCATATATATATTTACCAAGTGGTGAATACAAATCAGTTAATCTTTTTATCTTATCATCTAAATCTTTTGGTGTTACAAGTTTTCCGCCTAATTCTTGCCCAAGATATGTTTCTCCTACATATTGCATAATCCCCTTAGAATCTTTTACAAATAGTGGAAATTTACCCCCAGGGCCAAACTTATTTTTTCTTATTGTTAAGTTACACTCATCATATTTTTTACTTGTTGTAGCTTTTACTTCAAATATATTTATTCTGTTTCCATCTTCCATATAACCATCTAAATAACAATAATATGTGTTATCATTTTCTGTAAATTCAAATGATTGTTGTTCTGATGTAATAGTTGATGCTTTTATATCATGATTAAATATTTCACTTGCTTGTTTAATAGCTAATCGTTCAACTTCAACAAAGGTTTCTGCGAATGCTTGTAGTTGTGCACTTGTAACGTTAGTTAAATCTACCCCTGTTTCTTCGTCAAACATTGAAGTAAATATCTCCATACTCTTATCGTCAAGTTCTGTAAATGTTGTATCTGACATTTGGTTTACATCATTTTCCAAGGTTGAGACTTTTTCACCATCTATTTCTGTCACATTGTGAGCGCCACGATTAATATACATATCATATAAAGATGGAAAATTGGCACATCGAATAAAGTTCTTAAATAATGTTTTAGAAATACGCATATTTACTCCTTAAAGTATTTACCTGGTTTAATTGTTTGATAAATATCAAGTAACGTTTGATTTTGTAATAATTTGTTATCTCTCAAAGTAGTATGAGTATCTTCAATTATTAAGTCGTAATTAGATAGTTCAATTTCTTCATTGTATAGTTCTTCATATGAGTCTATCAATAAAACTTTAAATTGATACTTTTTAAATCTAATTATATACGTTTTCTCATCTTCTTTTAATAGTGCACCTTTAAATTTTTTCATTATATCCAAATATGTGTAAATGATATCGCTAAAATATATATCAGACATTTCGTCAGCATATTCTTCATGATGATTACTTTCTATATTATGAATATCATCAAGTAAAAGGAAATTATTAACCGATATATATATAATTTCATCAATTATTTTTGTTGTGTTTTTAGTTAAAATAATATATTGATTATTATCATCATTAAATTCACGGCTGATTAATTCCATCATAATATCATTTACAGTTTTGATTTTTGATAATTCACGTTGATAAATAAAATCTAAATGTTTATCTTTAAGTATGATTAATGGTAGTTTATTAACTACATTATCGTATTTTTTAGCTTGTTCACTTAATAGTTCTTCGCAACTTTCGACCACTTTAATCCCATATGCAATCGTGTTATATATATAATCAACTTCCAACTGTTTAATTTTATCAAGTATTATCGTTTTATCAAAATCGTTAAATAATGCATTATCAAGTATTACTACTTTGTGCATATCCTTAATTAGGAGTTCTTCTTTTATTAATTCAAATTCATTAATATTTATTTGTTCTTCCATATTATCACCATTTATAATTTTAACATAATCATCTTTTTTTTGCAAGAAAATCAATGTATAGTTTTTAGATTTATGGTTATACTATTACTACAAGGGGGTATAGTATGAAAAGAAAAGAAGACATTAAACCAAAAGGTAAAACGAGAGAAAAATGTGGTGATTGTTTCTACAATGGTAGTTGTACACTTCCACTTAATGAATGTTTCTTCCAAATTAAAGAACGAAGGAAAAAAGCATAAAAAAAAGAGTTATCATTTAATAGTATTCCTAATACAAGGTACACTACAAATGATAGTAATGTAAATGATTATTGGTAAAATATAGACTGTAATAAAACATTGGTATTAT
>UQAI01000022.1 GCA_900538885.1 uncultured Mollicutes bacterium | reverse complement strand
TATTTATCGCAGGTATCTTGGGAGCCAAGTTAGGAAAACACTACCAAGCTTCAAATTCAAAAAGTGATACTAGTAAAATTCTACTAATTATAGAAATTATTTTAATTACAATTGAAGTATTTAAACAAATATTTATAACAATTAATGAGAAAGCATATCAGTGGGACTTATTTCCTTTTCAAATTTGTTCAATGATTGTTTACGTGATTCCTCTAATTCAACTAGTTAAGAGTGAAAAACCTTTTTATCCAGTCCTCAAAACAATATTTAAGACTCAACTGCCATATCCTATATACTTCATTTGTTTCTTAATATACTTTATTAGTGGAGCTTGTGTGATCTATGGTATTTGTCGTTTTGTTTATGCAATCATAGATAAAAAAGTACATTCCAAGAATATGGTAGAAACCAAAGCTTAAATAATAAAATGATAGCACCATTGGTGCTATTTACTATATAATGATAATTAAAAATAAATATAAAAAAATATAAATAAACCAATAAAATGTGAATTTTAATTGTTTATTAATAAAGAGGTAACTATGACAAGGACAGATACAATAGAAATGAAGGAAATCATTAGACAATTAAAAAATAATAATTTAGATATGTTTGATGATTTTTATAATTTAACTAAAAATCAAGTATATATGGCCATTATGCCAATTCTAAAAAATAGACATAAAACGGAAGATATTATGCAAGAGACATATCTTCGTTTCTTAAATAACATAGGAAAATATAAAGAAAACACTAATGTTGTTGCCTTTATTGTTACTATTGCGAGAAATTTAGCTTTAAATCTATATAATAAGGAAAAGCGTGAAGTAAACTATGATTTCTCACAATATGAAGATACTTATATTACAAGAGATTTAAATGATTCACCGCTTTTAGCTATGGTTTATGAAGTATTAAGTGGTGATGAATTAGAAGTATTCATTCTTCATGTGATTGATGAATTAAAACATAAAGAGATTGCGAAAATATTAAAAAAACCACTTGGTACTATTACCTGGCTTTATAATAAAGCTGTCAATAAATTAAAAGAAAGGATAGGTGAAGATAATGAGTAAATATGATGAATTTGTTTCCAAACTAAAAAAAGAAACAAGTGAAACTGAAATTGTGGATCTTACAAAAGAAATAAAAATGCGATATCGTAGTCAAGAAACTAAGAAACCACATTTCAAAAGATTATCATATGCTTTTATGGGAACTTTTATATTATTACTTGTAATTTGTATAAGTGTATTTGTTGTAAAAGGTAAAGATACAACTAAACCACCTGCTCCAAGTTATTACGTACCACAAACAGTAAACGAAACTTATGCCTTTGAACTATTAGCTGCCGCGAATTTTCTTTATTCAAGTGATACTACAACTACGCAGTCGTTATCTTTTCTTACAACTTCAAAAGAAAATTTAAATGAAATTGCTAATAAGATTAATAAGCATTATTTAACTATTCAAAATTTATTAAATGGAGAAAAAATTAATTATTCCGTAACTAAATCAACTAAAGAAGGTTATACTGATCAAATGACAATTACCACATTATATAGTGATTCATTTGACCTTCAATACACAATATACTTTAATAAGACCTTAGTTGAAATAGATGATGATGAGGAAATCTATAATTTAGATGGTATTATCGTAATTGATAATGTAGAGTACCAAATTAAAGGTGAAACAGAAATTGAAAATGATGAAACAAGTACTAAAATAAAAGTTATAACAGGTAAAAGTTCATACTTTATCATTGAACAAGAAGCTGAAGAAAATGAAAAAGAATTTGTTTATAAAAAATATCAAAACAATAAAATTATCAAAGAATATGCTTTATCACATGAAATCGAAGATGGCGAAGTAGAAGTTAAAATTGAAATTATGGAAAATGGTAAAGAAGAAGAAATTAAAGCTAAGCTTGAAAATGGTAAAATAACCCTTAAAGTAGAACTTGAAAATTATGAAGGTGTGGTTAAAGTAACTGTGATAAATGATGAAATTAACTATTATTTTGTTAATGAAAAAACAAATATTGTAATAAATATTATAAAAAATAAAAAAAATTTAAATTTTACCAATAAAAACCTTAATTCATTTGTTTATTAAGTGAATGGAGGTAAAAAATATGAAAAAAATAATGTTAACACTAATTGCTGTTTTAGCCCTTTGTGCTACTTTATCAGCATGTACTAAGAAAAAAGGAGAAAAGGTTATTGACCGTTTAGAAGGCCTACAAAATAACATGTCATATCAAGCGGTATCATCAATTAAAATGTTAGAAATCAAAGAAGAATTTAACACAGTTAAAAACTTATCAGGGGGTACTTTACTTAATCAAGAAACAGTATCAGAAAAAGAAGTAATTGAAAAATACTTAGCAATGATGGAAGAATTAATGGGTAATAATGGTGGTATCAATATTGTTAGTCAAACTTCAGATAAACCTGAATACGAAAACATGATTGTAGTTACCACTAAAAATTTACAAGATGAAGAAACCATCTATTCCTTATATTATAATGAAACAATTGTTAATGAGGTAGATGATGATGATGATGACGATGATGACGATGATGAAATCAAAGAAGTTAAAAGAATTACTGGTATTGCTTTAGCTAATGGTAAAGAATATACTCTAGAAGGTAAAACTGAAGTAGAAACTGAAAAAGACGAACCAGAAAAAGAATCATACTTCAAAATCATTGAAGATAGAAATAACTATGTAATTATTGAGGAAGAATTTGAACAAGAACTTAACGAAGCAGAACATGAATATAAGTATGTAGTATTTAGCAATGGTAAAAAAGTAAGTGAATTAGAATTCGAACTAGAACAAGAAAATGGTGAATTATCAGTTGAAGTAAAAGAAATAACTAAAGATGCTAAAACATCATATAAGTTTAAAGTCATAGAAAACGGTAATAATAAATACATTAAAGTAGAAATTAAAAATGGCACAAAAATTACCAAGATTAAAGCTCGTATTGTTTACGATACAGAAACTAATACCTATAAATATGATTATAAATACATTGAAGGTGAAAATAAATAAAGGTGTGAATGCACCTTTTTTTCTTTTCTTTTCATCTTATGTTATAATGTTATAGTTAGAAAAGGTGAACAAAATGAAATATTTAATATACATGAAAAATAAATTAAATGAATTGATGGGAGTTTTTGAACTAAAAGTAAATCCTAAACATAGTTATGCCGAGCCTAAAAATGTAAATGGAAAAGTATATGCTAATGGTAATGTTCCCAATCAAAATCTTGAATTATTATCTATCTTATATGATGATTTAAGCAAAGTTGGTAGTAGTTTATTACAATATAAATGTTTAGATAAAACGTCTAATGAAGTTTATTTTTTGGTTAAAGTAAATTCCCTTGATAAATCTATAACATTACCTAGTTTTGGTAAAATAGATAGTAGTGAATCATTTTATAAAAAAACAATTAATAAATTTAAAAAATATCAAAAACAAATTAATAAAGCTAAACATGATGCTTTGATGAATGCGGTAAAGGCTCAAATGAAGCCAAAAGACTACATAATTATTGTAATTGAAATATTATTGTTTGTTTTAAGTATTATGGTAGCTTTACTTAAGAACCCAGTTAATAAAGATGGGACTAATTGTTTTGAAATCTTAAATTCAATGAGCTTATTATTACTATCTATTTTTGTTATTTTGTTACAATCAACTAGAAATATTGTAAAGAGTATCGCCAAAGGATTAGAGTTTAAAAAAGATTGTAGTTTATCAACAACCATTGATGGAGAATCAAAACAAAGTATTATTAAAATAGTAACCGACCCTAAGACTTTTAGTAATAAATATGCTAATTATCAAGTAATGAATTTTGGTACCAATAAAGTCAATGAAGCATTCATTTATTCAGACTCTCAAAATGAAATGCTAGATACAAGACTTGCATCACTTCCAATTATTATGAAAAAATATGAAATAACACTTACTGATGATTCACGTAAAGCCTTAGCCTATATTATATCTGATAAACTAGAAAATGATAAAACTGTATTTAATGGTAGACTATTAGGTATTGATTCGGATTTAAATTTTGAAAAGCTTAGTGCCGTTTGGATAAAACAAGTAGGATACCATAGTTATGTTTCTACTGATGAAATGATTTTTAAGAATGTTTGTGTTCCAACTGAACCAAATAAAATTGTAAGTGGTACAAAACTCACACTTAACCCTTTAACAAAAGGTTTAAGAGATATTGAAAATAGTTATTTAACAAATCTTATTGGAATTAATATAATTGTTGAATTACAATTAAACAATGAAAAATATTATATTGTTAATGTTCAAAGTATGTATAATGATGTTAATGGTAGTAGATTCGTGCCATCTGCTTCTGGTTCACTTGATTTAAAAGATTATGTGAAACTTAAAAATAAAAAGCAATTTCACTTTAAAGACCTTTTAAAAATTGGTATGTTAAGAGAATTAAGTGAAGAAAGTTATTTAAATGTTGATGAAAACATGATAATTAATGATTTAAATTTAACAGTTCAAAATTTCAAAATGCTTGGTTTTGCTAGACTAGTTAGTAAAGCTGGTAAACCTGACTTTTTTGGGAAATTAGAAGTTAAAATTAATAGCACTAATGATATTATAAGAATTCTTGAAAACTATGACAACTATCAAAATAAATATTTAGGAACTCATAATCATGAACTTGAAACTAATAGAATGATAATTATTTCAAAAGATGACTTCTTTGGTAATTGCCTAGATGAAGAAAATCTTTCACCACAACTTAAATACTTGATATATCTATTAAAAAATGAAAAATAATTTATTAATTAGCTCTGTAAAATGGTACTTTAGTTATAGAGCTTTTTTTATTTATTAATCTTGCGAGAAAGGTGTGTAAAAAAAGATTTTATTATATAATATAATAAACATCACAATAGGAGAGAATAAAAATTATGAATCTAAAAGAACAAGATAAATTTATTAAAAGTATAGAAACATTGTTTAATCAAAAATGTGACTATATTTTTCACGATATGGCTGAAGACTGGCTACATATTGATGTATTATATCTTGGACCAACTGAAGAATTTCCATTTAATAAATTAATTACAATGGGTGAATCAGATTTTAAGATGCCAAAAAAGAATTATTTAGGTATAAAACGCAATGAATATATGATTTTCTATGACAAGAATATTGATGTATTAAAAAATAAAGATGATTTCGAATTTTTTATGAATGCTTTGTTTTTACCTGGTATTTGTGTGCGAGACCAAAATGAATTTATAGAACCATATCATGAAGTTACAAGTGATTTTGAAAACTCAAATATGGTAAGTTCCCTTTTGATATTTCCTCAGGTTATGAAAAAAACCTCAGAAATTGTGATAAAACTTGGAACATTCAAAAAGTGTATGTGTTTACAAGTAATGCCAATTAACCAAGTAGAATCAGAATATGGAGATCAGTATGGTAGAGATAAACTTGTTAGGGACTTTTTTTATAAGGGTAAAACCTTAAGTGAATCTATTTATCTTGCTGAAAAATATCGTAATACTATAGTGCCAGAAGAATTAAAAAAATAAATTAAGGAGAAATTATGAAAAAATTAGAAGAAATGACATTACAAGAAAAGATTGGACAATTAATAATTGTAGGTTTTCCAAGTACATATTATGATGAAAATTTAAAAACTCTCGTTGAAAAATACAAATGTGGTAATGTAATAATGTTTACTAGAAACTTTCAAAATGCCAGTCAAATGAAAAAACTATGTACAGATGTTCATAATAATATTTATAAAGAAACTGGCTTATATCCGTTTATTTCAATTGATCAAGAAGGAGGACTTGTCACTAGATTAATGAAAGATGTAACATTCCCTCCAAGTCAAATGACCTCATCTGCATCAGCTATTCCTAATGCTCCATATTTAGTTGGTAAAATGATTGGCCGTGATATGATTAGATTAGGTTTAAACATTGATCTTGCTCCATGCTTAGAGATAAATCCTAACTTAGAAAATGAACTTACCAATGTAAGAAGTTATTCATCTGATCCTGTAATAGCCGGAAAATATGCTCATGACTTTATTAAAGGCTTAAAAGAAAATGGAGTACTAGGTTGTGCTAAACATTTTCCAGGTGCTGGTGATGATAAAGTTGATTCCCATCTTGAACTTCCTATTATTGACATTGACAAAGAGACAATGCATAAAACAGGACTTGTTCCATTTAAAGAAAACTTAGATGTTCCATGTATTATGACAACCCATACTTTATTTACCGTTTATGATACAGTTCCTGCGACTTTATCTAAAAACATTTTAAAGGGGCTTTTACGCAGTGAACTTAATTACCAAGGCTTAATTATGTCTGATTGTATGGAGATGAAGGCGATTGCTGATCACTATGGAAGTGCAAATGGTGCTTTAATGTCGTTAAAAGCAGGTTGTGATTTCGTCCTTGTTTGTCACACTTTTGAAACTCAGGTTGAAGCTTTTGAAAAAGTTTATCAAGCAGCTCTTAATAATGAATTAACGATTGAAGAAATAAATGAAAAAGTAGGAAGAATTATTAAGTTTAAGGAAATGACACTACCATATCTTGAAAAATATTTCTTTAATGATAATGAATATCAAGTATCTATTGAGAATAATGTTCTTGCAAGTACAATTGTTGATAAATCATTAACTAAAATATTAGGTAATGAGCCTATTTTAACTGCTGATTCATTAGTTTTAACCCCTAAAGCAAGTGTTAGTTCAATTGTGGAAGATGAGTTTGATGACCGAAGCTTAAGCAAAGTTTTACATAAAGAGTTTCCAAACACAAAAGTATATGAGTTTTCAAATGATGATAAGGTAATAGAAAAAATAAAGAGGGAAGTAACAACAACTAATAATATTATAATTTTTAGTTATGATGTTTCAAAAGATGAAAAACAAAAGAATCTAATTAATGAAATTCTAAGAACAGGTAAGGAATGCTATGTTATTTCGCTTAAAGGTCCTATGGATCAAAAAGAGTTTGTTAACTTAAATAATTATTTATGCTTATATGAATATACACCAAACTCAATTAAAACAATAGTGAAATATTTAAAGAAAGAACTTAAACCTGAAGGAAAACTTCCAAAATAGGAGGAATTATGATAATTGATTCACACATTCATTTTTCTTTAAGAAATAAATATACAAGTGTACTAGAGGCGTTAGACCTAACAAATGCTTCATATGGTAACTTAGTTGCTCAAATTGATAAGAAAAGATCATCAGAAACAGTTGATTGCTTATATGCTAAATATAAATCACAAGGTAGGCTTTATACATTTGGTAGTTTAGATCCTACACTATATTATGACCATAATACATTAGGTGAAAAACTTGTTGAACATGTTAAAAACTTAATTAAATGTGGAGTTGACGGAATTAAAATGATTGAAGGTAAACCAGAATACCGTAAAATGTTTCCAATTCCTAATTTTGATGACAACTCTTTTGATGCATATTTTGCCTTTATGGAGCATCAACAATTACCAATAATTTTCCATGTAAATGATCCTGAAGAATTTTGGAATTTAGAAAAAATACCAAACTGGGCTCTCAGAGCTGGTTGGTACTACGATAATAGTTTTGTCAATAATAAAGATCAATATAGACAACTTGATAATGTCTTAAAGAAACATCCCAAATTAAATATTATTTTCGCACATTTCTATTTTTTATCAAATGACTTAAAAACGTTGGGTAATCTTTTTGACAGTTATCCCAATGTTAAGGTTGATATTGCTCCTGGCATTGAGTTATTTGAAAATCTTTCAAAAAACATTGTTGAAGCAAGAAATTTTGTTATTAAGTATCAAGACCGCATTGTTTATGGTACTGATATTTCAAGACTTGATACCGACAAAAATGTTGAATATAATATCAAAGATACCTTAATTAGGGGTAAACTTTGTCAAGAATTTATTACGAAAGATAAAGTGTTTGTATATGGTGATAAAGATTCACTACTTGGAAAAGATGACTTAAATTTAAATGGTCTTAATTTAAAGCATGACATAGCGAGTAAAATATTATGTGATAACTTCTTAAAGTTAGTCGGAAGTCCTAAAAAGGTAAATAAAGAAGAATTATTAAAAGAACTTGAAAGAGAAAAAGACCGTATCAAGTTTCTTGCAAGAATAAATAATGTTAGCCCTGATATTTCTATTTTGGAAGAAATTGAACACGACTTATTGCATAATGAAACAACCATTCTCACAACTCTTCAAAACTTTCGGAATTCATCGTTTAAAGAAATAAAAAAAGAGAAAAAGTAAATAAAAAATTTGTTACAGATCAAACCTTTAATGATGTAATTAAAACTTATATTAATCAAAATTCAAGAATCTTAGATTTTGGCTCAGGTAGTGGTTGGGTCTTAATGGAAATAAGTCTTACTACTTTATTTAAAGAAAGAATAGGAATTGATCCATCATTAAATGGTATAAGTTATGCAAATGAAGTCGCAAAACTCAGTGAAATGAACAATATTAAGTTTATTCGAGGTGATGAAAATACCATATTAAATTATCCTAATTATTTTGATTTTGTGATAACGGTCAATACTTGAGATGTTTTACCTAATGAAATAGTAACAAAAATTATTGAAAATCTTAGTAAAACATTAAGGGATGACGAACATTTAATTGTTTGTTTAAATCCTGATTTTACAAGAGAAGAACTTACTAGCTTAATTAAAATGACAAAAGATGAAAATATGGATTATTATTACCGCGATAATATCTTTAGATGCAATTATGAATCAATAAACGAAGAATGATTATATTGAAAAAGGCTTGTCAATAGAACGACAAGCCCTTTAAGCATTTTTAGTAAGTTTTTTTGTATAAATAATAATTAAAATAATTGAAACTATTCCAACAATTCCTTCAGCAACAGGTGATGAAAGCCAAATGTTATCACTGCCAAAAATAATTGGAAAGATAATTACAAAGATACCACTTAAGACAATTCCTCTAGCAAGGGATATTACGAGTGAGGATACAGGCCGCATAATACTTTGAAAGTAGTAGGCTGTGAAAATGGTAAAAGGTACGAACAAATAAGCAATAGTATATTTACGAACAATTATAGGTGCAATCTTTAATATTTCACTATTACTTGGTACTTTAATAAAAAGTTTTATTATCAAGTTTGGAAAACTAAACGTTAATACCCACCAAAATAATCCAAAAATAATTGAAGTGATTACAGCATATTTTAGTACTTGCTTAATACGTTCATATTTACTTGCCCCATAATTAGCTGATAAAATTGGTTGTGAGGCTTGCCCAATACTATAACTACAACATTGAACAACCGTTCCAATCGTTGCGATAACTCCGAAAATTGATAAAGCATCATTATTTAAATATCGAATAATTTGATGATTGTAAAGCATTGTTAGAAATCCCATAACAATATCAACTACGAAAGTTGAAAATCCATTAACAAAGATTTTACCCATATCTTTAAATAGGTGATCGGGCTTAACAAACTTTAAAGTATTGCTTTTTTTGAAAAAGTGAAAACACATAATAATAACTGATAAAATACTGCAAATCGTTGTGGCAAGAGCAGCTCCAAAAATACCAAGATCAAAAGTGAAAGTCAAAACATAATCACCAACAATGTTAAGTAAAGCAGTCGAAACAATTGCAATGGTAGCAAGGGTTGGGTCATTATCGTTACGTAAAAATGCCCCAAGCATTTGGCTGAAAACTAAAAATGGAACCGCAAATCTAAGGGGACTAAGATATTTCATGCCAAGTTCAAACAATTTACCTTTGCCGCCTAAAGCCTTAAATAATTCATCACAGAAAAAGAACATAAAAAACGTTATAATAATTGCGAGAATTAATGTAAAAATAAAAGAAGATGTAAAAACTTTATTTGCTTCATGTAAGCTTTCCTTTTCATTTTTCCCTCTAATAGTTCCGTAAATAACGGATCCTCCAATACCAGTTAGAATTCCTAAACTACAAATAATTGACCAAACTGGTAAAATTAGTGCGATTGCAGAGGTGCCGTCAGGACCAGCATATTGTCCAACAACGGCCATATCAACCATTGAATAAATGGCTCCAACAACGGCACTACCAAAAGCGGTAAGTAAGTATTTAAAATAGAGTGGCTTAATTGGTTTGCTAATAAGTTCCATAGATTACCTCCTAGTCATATAAAAAGGATAAGAGCAGGAAAATCCTGTCACCTTATCCAGTAGTCTCTTATTAGAATATTACCCTCCAGTGAGCACTAAAAGTATAACATAAATAGTAATGATAGTCAAATCTTATAACCTTTAATATCAAATTAAGTAAGTATATTGGATCTGAGTAAATTTTTTGGACACATTTTTATAGAATCGCGTTCTTAAAAAGTGTACAATTCGTTTTGTTCATATTTAATAGTAAAATAGTTTATGTATTTTATAAGTTGTGGTAGAATAATACAATAAGAGGAATAGAATATGAAAAATAATAAAAATTTATTTAATTTATTTTTTACAATGTTTAAAATTGGATTATTCACTTTTGGTGGTGGTTATGCGATGATTGCACTTTTAGAAAGTGAATTAGTAGAAAAAAAGAAATGGATTAAAAAGGAAGAATTCCTAGATATGATCGCAATATCAGAATCGACACCTGGACCTATTGCGATAAACAGTGCTACTTATGTTGGCTATCTTGTAGGAAAGTTTTGGGGTTCCTTATTAGCAACCATAGCTGTAACCCTTCCTGCTTTCCTTATTATATTTGTTATTTCCCTTTTCTTAGATAAATTTTTATCTTTAGAGTATGTTGGTTATGCATTTAAGGGAATTCAAGTTTGCGTAACTTTTTTGATTCTTTCAGCTGGGTATAAGATGTTTAAAGAAATGGAGAAAAATTTGTTTAACATCGTTATATTTAGTTTAACCACATTATGTGTGATTCTTTTCACAATCTTTGGTGTTAGTTTTTCATCTGTTCTATATATTATCATAAGCGCAATAGTAGGAGTATTTGTTTATTTAATTAAGAAACTAACTAGAAAGGAGAATGAAAAATGATTTACCTTAAATTGTTTCTTACCTTTTTAGAAATTGGAGCTTTCTCATTTGGTGGTGGATACGGCATGATTGCGGTGATAAAAGAAAGTGTCGTTCAAAACGGATGGCTAACAGAATCTGAATTTTTAAACTTTGTCGCGGTATCTGAGTCAACTCCAGGTCCACTTGCGGTCAACATGGCAACTTTTGTTGGTTCATCACAGGCAGGCTTTTTAGGTGCCCTTCTATCTACCATAGGTGTAATCTTACCATCATTTTTAATAATTTTACTAATTGTAATTGTTATGAAAAATTTACTTAAACTAGCAGGTGTTAATGCGGCTCTTACTGGAATTAGACCAGCAATTATCGGTCTTATTACCGCAACTGCTATAACAATGATTATGAGTACTATTTTTGGTTTTGTATCATATACAAATATTAATACAATTGACTATAAAGGAATTATTATATTTGTTATTTTAGGACTTGTAACCATATATTCTAAGAAAATTGAAAAACGTAAAGTCTCACCAATAATCCTAATTTTACTATCAGCTGTACTAGGTATTATTTTTTACTCATAAAAAATAATTTTAAAACGTTTTCATATATTTTGATATTGACAAAATAAAAAAAATAAGTAAAATATATATGTAGTTAGCAATAACTAACCAATTAAATGCTACATAAGTAGCTTTTAATTTCAGTAATAAGTTAGCAGTTGCTAACCAATAAATGCTACATAAGTAGCTTTTAAAAACCATTAATAGTTAGCGATGACTAACTAGAAAGGAAATAATATGCCACTATTTATTGCACCGCTTGATGCGGATTTAAGAATCGCGAAGGTTCTAACAGACGAAAAAACAAAACGTCATTTATTAAATTTAGGGTTATGTGTAGGAACAACAATTAGAGTAGTCTCTATTACTCCAAAAGATGTAATCGTTAAAGTTTTAGAAACCACCCTTGCATTGAACAAAGAAACAGCTCTTAAAATTATTGTTGCTTAAAGAAAGGAATCAAAGAAATGGAAAAGTATCTAAATGAATTTAATTTAAACGAAAAGGGAAAAGTTAAAAAAATTGAAGCAGAGGGAAAAATTAAAAGAAGATTATTTGATATGGGTGTTACACCTAATACTGAAATCATTTTAAGAAAGTATGCACCACTAGGGGATCCAATTGAAGTAACAATTAGAGGTTATGAGTTAACACTTCGTAAAGACGAAGCCAATAAAATTTTAATGAAGGTAACAAAATAATGAAATTTGCACTTGCGGGAAACCCCAATTGTGGTAAAACCACATTGTTTAATTCATTAACTGGTGCCACTGCCCATGTTGGTAACTGGCCTGGTGTAACTGTTGATAAACGTGAAGGCGTTTATAAGAAGTTAAGTGAAAAGGTTGATATCGTTGACCTTCCTGGTATTTACTCATTAAGTCCTTATACACCAGAAGAAATCGTTTCAAGAAACTTTATTATTGATGAACATCCTGATTGTGTCATTAACGTTGTCGATGCCACTAACCTTGAAAGGAACTTATATTTAACAACTCAACTTTTGGAAATCGATGTCCCTATGGTTGTTGCGCTTAACATGATGGACGTTGTTAAACAAAGTGGAACTACAATTCTTGTAAGTGAACTAGAAAGAAAATTAAATGTTCCAGTTGTTGAAATAAGTGCCTTAAAAGGTGAGGGAATCAAACAATTAATGGAAGTTGCTTATAAGGCAACTAAAACAAAACGTGAAGGTTTCACTGTTGTTGAGAATAAAGCTTTAGTTGATTTAATTAAAGAAACTGAAACAAAATTTAAAGGTAAAGTTGAAAGCCCATTATTCCACGCTACTAAGTTAATCGAAAATGATGAACTAGAAGTTAAGAATCATACAGACATTTTAAATGAAGTAAATGCATTAAAGGCTAAAGTTAATACTGAAGATTTTGATGGTGATTTTGAAGCTGTTTTCGCAGATGAAAGATATAAATTCATTACTAAAAACTTTAGTAAAACAGTAGTTAAAAAAGACAGTAAAGAAGTTTTAAGTAAATCTGATAAGATTGATAAAGTTTTGACACATCGTATTTGGAGTATTCCTATTTTCTTAGTTATAATGTTCCTAGTATTCCATGTTGTCTTCTCAGCAGATTTCTTAGGTCTATCAACCTTCTCAGGTGGTAAAGCTGAAATCTCTAATCCAACCGCAATAAATATTTTCTCAGGTATGGGTTATGAAGATTTAGTTAATGAAAGTGTAAGCGGATTTGTTAGTGATGAAGAAAATAAAGATATTCTATGGGTTGCTGAAATCTTAGCTAAAGCCGAAGATGATCAAGAAGATGCAATCGCTGAAGTTGTTAGTGACATCGTTGAAAATGGAACAGTATATGAAGGTTATGATGTAAGTGAAGTTACAATGGCCCTTCCTTCTCCAGGCGTATTCCTACAAAGTTGGATGGGATTTGCTACAGGATCACTAATTGGTTTATTTGAAGGCTTTATGCCTGCTGGTAAATGGTACACTGGTCTTGTTATTGATGGTGTATTAACTGGTATTGATGCAATATTTAGTTTCATACCTCAAGTATTACTATTATTCTTATTTATATCAATCCTTGAAGATTCAGGTTATATGGCACGTGTTGCCTTCATTATGGATAGAGCATTTAGAAAATTTGGCCTATCTGGTAAATCATTTATCCCACTACTTATGGGATTTGGTTGTAGTGTTCCTGCAATGATCGCTACTAAGACACTAGAAGATGAAAAGGAAAGAGACTTAACCATTAGGTTGACCCCATTCTTCAGTTGTGGTGCGAAAGCTCCAATTTGGACAATGCTTGCAGTTGTTGTTGGTGGTTCTCTAGGTGATATCTTTGTATTCTCAATTTATCTATTAGGCATCGTTGTCGCAATTGTTGCTGCAATAATTATGAAATTATTTAGTAAACATAAAGAAGTGCCTCCATTCATTATGGAACTTCCTGCATATCATAGACCACAAGTTAAGAATTTACTTGCTCACCTTTGGGAAAAATTTAAACACTTCCTATATAAGGCTTCAACTATTGTCACAGCTTCAATTATCTTAATTTGGTTCTTATCAACTTATGGTTGGGCCTTCTGGCAAGGACCAGTTGAAATTGAAAATAGTATGCTTGCAAGTATCGGTCATGGTTTAAAATACATTTTCTACCCTCTTGGTTGGGCACAAGTTGAATTTGGCTGGGCTTATAGTACTGCAACAGTTACGGGCTTAATTGCTAAAGAAGATGTCGTTACAACAATGGCACAACTTGGATTAGATGAAGCTGGTATGGCTGCAACAGGTATTTCTACTGCTGCAATCTATGCTTTCGCTGCATACAACCTATTTACACTTCCTTGTTTCGCTGCTGTTTCAACCGCAAAATCAGAAAGTAGTAAAAAAGGCTTCTGGGTAACACTAGCTTGGTGGTTAGGATTATCATATGTTGTATCATTTATCGTTTATTGGTTTGGTACTTTAATTGAAGTATGCTGGCCTGCCGCAATCGCTGTTGCTCTTGTAGTAATTGCTGGTATTGTATTATGTGGCTTATTTGTTACTGGTAAAATAGGTAAAAAGAAAGTCGCAACAAAATAAAAACTTAAAGGGGGAAATTTTATGGAATGGTTTGAATACATAATAATTGTAGTTGCCGTTAGTTTAGTTTTACTACCAATAGTCTTAAGAATAATAAATAAAAAAAGAGGAAAATCATCATGTGCATCTGGCTGTTGTTGTTGTCCTCATCGTGAAGGCTGCTGTAAAGTGATAAATAAAATAGAACCTAAAAAATAGTGGATATAATAAATGGCTTACAGAATAGTTCCTGTAAGCTATTTATTTTGAAAGGAGAATATAGTGAAAATAGTAGAATTTAAAAAAGTAAGTAAAATATATACAAGTGGTGATCATATCTTAAAAGCCCTTGATGAAGTTGATTTAAGTTTAGATGAAGGAAAATTAGTTGTAATTCTTGGTCCAAGTGGAGCAGGGAAATCGACACTTCTAAATTTACTTGGAGGATTAGATAGTCCAAGTAAAGGCAAAATTATTGTAAGTGGTAAAGATATTTCCAAGTTATCAAGTGATGAACTTGCGGAATATAGAGCAACTAAGGTTGGTTTTATTTTTCAATTTTATAATTTAATTCCAACTCTAACTGTATATGAAAATATAGCTTTGGTTAATGAAATATCTAAAGATCATCTTGATGCGAAGGAAATGCTTAATGAAGTTGGTTTACTTGACCATCTTAATAATTTTCCATCGGAACTTTCAGGTGGTGAACAACAAAGAGTTTCAATTGCGAGAGCTCTTGCGAAAATTGCTGATACAGTTATTAGAGTAAAAAATGGTAAAATTAAATCATGTGAGGATCAACCACATCCTGCAAGTGTTGAGGAAGTAGAGTTGTAATATGTTATTTAAAAAACTATTACGAACGATAAAACTATATAAAGCTCAATTTATTTCGATGATTATTATGATCGCAATCGGGGTTGGAATATTTGTGGGATTTAATATGGAATGGTATAGTATTGATAAAAATACATCATCATTCTTTGAAAGTACCGGCTTTGCTGATTACAGAGCTTTAAATGAAAATGGATTTAGTGAAGAAGCCTTTACAAAAGTAAAAAATATTGAAGGGGTAGAGGCCGCAACAAGATTTATATCTGTCAATACTATTGTAAAAGATACAAAAAAAGTATTAGCGATTACCATAACTGAAAACTTCAATGTTTCTAATTTTATGTTAATAGGTGATGGTGAAAAATATGATGAAAATAGTGAAGATGGAATGTGGTTATCAAAACAATATGCTGATAAAAATAATATTAAAGTTGGCGATGAAATAACTATTGTTTATAAAGAATTAGAAATAACGGGAAAGGTTAAGGGCCTAGTAAAATCAAGTGAATATTTAATTTGTGTTCCGATGAAACACAGTTAATGCCTGACTTTACAAATTATGGGTTCGTATATGCTTCACCTACTCTAATGAAAAAACATTTAGGAATGACCTTTTATCCACAAATCAACATTAGTTCAGATCTTAGTAAGAGGGAAATATCTGAAGAAATTGATAAAGTATTAAGTAAAACAACAATTGTCTTATCAAAAGAAGAAACTGTTATCTATGCTTAATCACAAGGTGAAGCTGATGAAGGAAAAACCATGGGTTCAATTCTTCCCGTTTTATTCCTTGCAATTGCTATTTTAATTATGGTAACGACAATGCATCGACTAGCTATAAAAGAATTGGTAATTTATTGATTAGTCAAAATTTATGGCTTTCAGGGATTGGTGTACTTCTAGGAATTCCTCTAGGTGTAGCTACATTGAAGTTCTTGATTAAAAAATTAGCAAGTGAATATGAAATGGTTCCAAAAGTAGGAGTTTTAACTTACTTTCTAACAATAATACTTACCCTTTTATTATCACTAGTTGTAAGTGTTTTGATTGCTAGAAAAAATAGAAAAATTGATATGGTTGAATCATTAAAAGGAATTGATTAAAACTATAAGTATATAAATATCACTAGTCGACTATGAATTATACTTCATAGTCTTCTTTTAGTGAAAAGTAAAAGACAAAATTAATAAAATGTGGTATAATAATAGTAACTAATTAGGAGGACACTATGAATAAAATAATGATTTTTGATTTTTCACTTTATCAACTACTACTATATTTTTTTGTATACTCATTTTTAGGTTGGTGTATGGAAGTGATTTATGCCACATTTAGGACTAATAAATTTATTAACCGTGGCTTTTTAAATGGACCAGTATGCCCAATATACGGAACAGGTGTTTGTATTGTATTACTTTGTTTAACTCCAGTTAAAGATAATCCGTTTCTTTTGTTCTTTTGTTCAGTAGGACTAACTACACTTTTGGAGTTAGTAACAGGATTTGTTTTAGAAAAGTTTTTCCACACTAAATGGTGGGACTATTCCAATCAAAAGTGCAACCTTAAAGGTTATATTTGTCTAAAATTCTCATTTATATGGGGAATTATATGTTTACTAGTTGTTGATATTTTTCATGTTATTGTTAACGACTTATTAATGAAAATACCATATAAAGTAGGAGTTGTATTTGTTATAATCTTTAGTGTTGTTATTTTAACTGACTTCGTCTTTACAGTTCTTCAAATGATTCACTTTAATAAAATATCTAAAGAATTCAAAAAATTTGTTGGGGGAATTCATGCAACATCTGATGCGATTGGTAAAACATTATCAGATATTACCCTTAGTGGTATTGAAAAAGGTGAAGCTTTAAAGAAAAAAATGGAAAGTTTGCGTTTAGTTAAAGCTTATCCAAATCTAAAGCAAGAATTAATTGAAAAGTTTAATAACATAAAAAATAAAAAAGAAAAATAGGAGAATTTATGATTTCACTTCCCACTAAATATTATTTAACAATTAATGAACCATTTGAATTATTCTTTAGAGGGATAATTCGAAAACATAATCCTTATCTATACTATATAATTGCTGAATGTGAAAAAGGATTTACATATAACCGCTATTTTACATACACTCCAGTAGTAGGTGAAGAGGGTGAATATCCTCTTACTATTCATGTTTATAGTGATGGGGGGAAACTTCTTGAGAGTAAAACCACAATTTTAGTTGTTAATAAGCAAGTAGCGCCAATCAAGCCACTAAATATTTTATGCATTGGTGATAGTGAAACGATTAATGGAGTTTGGCCAGATACAGGATTTAACAAATATAATCAACTATATCCAAATATGCTAAATTTCATTGGCACAATGCACCGTGGTAAAACTGGTTATGAAGGGTATGGAGGTTGGCAGTGGAAGACTTTTTTTGAATATCAAGATGAAAATCCTACCACAAATTTAGTGGTTGAAACTAAAGATTTTGTACAAAATAATGACATCGATACTATTTGGATTAATAATAATTTAAAATGGAAATTACGAAAAATAGAAGGAAATGCCTTAACATTTAGTCGTTTAGAGGGAAACTATAAAGTAAATCCCGAAATTACAAGTGAAATGATTTTGGAAAATAGTAACAAGAAGATTAAGATAGAAAATTCAAAATATATTGATGGTAATCCATTTTGGAATAATGAAACTGGAAAACTAGATTTTAAGGATTATATTAAGAAAAATAAACTAGAAGAACCAGATCTTATATTTACTTTCTTAACGGGTAATGGACTATACATGCCATATAGTGAAGACTTTACTAATCATAAAAAATATGCACCACTATTTCTTGAAAACTTACACCAAGCTTTTCCCAATGCTTTAATTGGCGTAATGGGAATTGAGCTGTCATGTCCAAATGGTGGAGTGACTGCTTGTTATGGAGCGAGTGGTTACTATCATGATTGGTTTGGATATACGATTACGGCGTTTAATTATGATGAATGGCTTGAAAAACTTACCTTAACAGATGAATTTAAAGATTTTGTATTCTATAATGATATTAAAGGACAATTTGACAGTGAATATAATTATCCAATGATTAACCAAAAAGTAAATAAAAGAAATGAATGGACTGAACGTCTTGGTGTAAATGGACTTCATCCATCAATGAATGGATATTTACAAATTGGTGATGCATTTTATCAATTTCTTGTGGAAATGATTATAAAATACAATAATCGAAAGGAGAACCAATAATGAATGATGCAGTATTTTTATGCCTTGGTTTAATGATTCCCTTTTTAGGAACAACTCTTGGTGCTGCGATGGTCTTTTTAATGAAAAAAGAACTAAACGACACAGTAGAAAAAATCCTGTTAGGTTTTGCGAGTGGTGTAATGGTCGCCGCATCAATTTGGTCATTGATAATCCCTTCTATTGAAATGTCTACATCATATGGTAAATTCTCGTTTGTTCCAGCCATGGTTGGATTTATAGTTGGCATGATTTGTCTTCTTTTAATTGATACATATGTTCCACATTTTCATTTAAATGCGGCTGAAGCAGAAGGAAAGAAAAGCAAACTTCAAAAAACCACTATGATGGTATTTGCGGTAGTAATTCATAATATCCCCGAAGGAATGGCGGTAGGCGTGGTACTTGCTGGTGCTCTTGCTGGAAACATTGGTATTACAGCATCAGGTGCGTTAGCTCTTGCGGTGGGAATTGCGGTTCAAAACTTTCCCGAAGGAGCGATTATTTCAATGCCTCTTAAAAGTGAAGGAGTTTCAAAACCAAAAGCTTTTGTTGTGGGCGTGTTATCAGGAGTAGTAGAGCCAATAGGTGCTATTATCACCATACTTTTAATAAATATCATTACGCCAATCTTACCTTATTTACTAAGCTTTGCGGCTGGAGCTATGATGTATGTAGTGGTAGAAGAATTAATACCAGAAGCTCAAAGCGGAAAGCACAGTAATGCCTCACTCATTGGTTTTATGATAGGCTTTGTTTTAATGATGGTTTTAGATGTAGCTTTGGGTTAATTATGAATAATAATTTAATAATTGGTAAAAATATTATTATCTAAAACGTGTAATTAATTAACAAAAAAAGTACCTAAAACGTGCAATTAATTGAGAAATATTCTTGACAATAATTATTTGAGTGATATGGAACTATATCAAGCTAGTTCTGAAGCTATTGTTCGAGCTAAAAAAGTGTTTGAAAATATTTACTCTCAATTAAATAAAGAATCAAAAAATTTCAAACCATCATTATTGGAAAAGGATTTAAGAAATAGGAATTTGCAAAGTTCACTTGATTGGTTAATGTTTGCTTTTTTAATTCAAAAATCAGCATTAATTAAAGAAAATGTAACAATTCCTTTATTAGAAAATAGTGATTCAATTTATCGTTTATACCTCACAGATATGGGAATTTTTACTCATCAAAGTGGAGTTAATGCAAAATATTTTCTAAGTAAGGAAGGACGAAACACTTTATCAGGAATTTTCTATGAAAATTATGTTGCAGTGGAATTAATGTCATTAGGATATAAACTTTATTATTGGAAGGGCAAACAAGATGCTGAATTTGAATATTTAATAGATGATGGTGAAAATATTATACCAATAGATGTAAAGAAGAAAAAAGGAAGTTTAAAATCCTTGAAAAAATACAAATCGCATAACAAATTAAAATATGCAGTTAAAGTATCAGAAAACCGTTATGGATATGATGAAGATAATAAAGTTTTGACTCTACCTTTCTATTATGTGCCGTTCTTTTTAGCGGAATTTAAAAAAAATAAATAAATTGGTAGGATATATTGTGGATATAATGAAAAATATAACTAAAAAAGAAGTTTTAACTTTAAAAGATCAAATTAGCTATCATGCAGGACAAGTAGTGAGTAAAACTTTAATTCAAAATAATAAAGTAAGTATTACACTATTTTCATTTGAAAAAGGTGAAGAAATAAGCACGCACAAATCTGATGGTGATGCTATGGTAACATGTCTTGATGGAGTTGGTAAAATTACTATTGATGGTACACCATATTTACTCCATGTGGGTGAAACAATTGTTATGCCAGCCGGCCACCCCCATGCTGTAGAAGGTGAAGAAAAATTTAAAATGCTATTAGTTGTAGCATTTTAACATAAAAAACAAGGAAACTAGATCTGAAAATGAACTGATATTTTGAACTAGTTTCTTTATTTTTCTTTAATCAATAGATTTTAATTTATGTAAATGATATAATAATGTTGAATAGGGAGGAAATAACGATGATATCACGAGAGTTAAAAGAAGAAGCATTTGTTAAAGGCATAAAATTAGCGGAAAAACATGCGGTTAAAAGTATTATCCACAAGGCTCATGATATAGTATTTGCGGAGGTAGAAGATAATGCCGTTATATATCACGTTACTGTAGATAATAAAAACATAGAAGATTCTGTTTGTACGTGTGAATTATGCAAAAAAGGAATAATATGTGAACATATTATGGCCACAATCTTTACAGTAGAAATGGAGCGTGAAGTTTACGAAAAAAGAAATATGGATAACCATGAATTTTTTGATCCAGATTTAGATGATGACGATGATGATTTATATCAACCATACTATGTAAATAAAATTGTTGAAGATTTCCTTCAAGACATGTCAAAAGAAGAAATAATAGATTTAATTATGGAAGAAGTAGATTATAACCAGTTACCTTCCATAAAAAGACATATTAATGAAGTGAAATACCAGTATCTTGATGTGGATCCAACTAATAATATCACCGCAAGCATTGAGCAATTTAATTATCGTGTTTATAAGGCAGCAGAAGAAATTCATACATCTATAGTAACTTCTGAAAGTGATAAATTAAGTGAAGAAGATAAAAATCTAATGACTTGGGTAATCATGCAAGGAACAGATGAACAAATAGAAGATTTAAAAAATGTTTTTTTAGATAAATTTGTTTTTGGTCATCCAATCTTAGTTGAAGCTTTTAGAATCCTTTATCCCGTACTTAATGAAGATGAAAAAAAATTAATTAAAAAGTATATTGAAGAAAAAATAAAAAGTCCTGATGTATATTCAGTTAATTTTTATGAAGCCCGTGGTAATTTGTTGATTATGGAACATATTATTTTAGAGTTTAAAGGTAATTTAACGCTACATAAAGATGTAGAAATTATGCTTAAGTATGCAGAATCCGAACCATTTATTGATTATATGTTTAGTTTTTATCGATATCATATAATAGAATTAATTGAAGAAATAAAATATCAACTAAAAAATCAAAAGGTTAATATTCGTGCTTTAGAGTATTTATATAATCTAATGTATAGTTATACAGATGACCCCGAACTTAAAAATGAAATCTATTATATTGAAACCCTTATTGTAGGTGCATCCACTGCTTTAAATAAATTAAGAAAACTACCAAACTTTAATGAATATTTAAAACGAATTCAAGAAAGTGATATTAAGCCAAGTAATTTAATGAGTGTTTATAAAGCTTTAGATATGAAAGAAGATTTATTTAATCTAGTTATGAAAACAAAAAATGTTAAAGATTTAATAAGATACACAATATATTTAAAAGATGACTATAATAAAGAATTAGTAGATTTATACTATAGCTTATTTGAAAAAAAGGCCGAAAAAGCCAAAACTGGTGGTGATTATAAAGAAACTTGCCGTATGCTTAAAGGCTTGTTAAAATGTGACGATGGTAAAAAATATTGTCAAGACCTATATGAAATAATAAAAGAAAAATATCCACGTAAAATTGGCCTTTTAGATGAAATGTTAAAATACATCAATAAATAAATTTTCAAACATAATCACTCATATACTCTCAAAAATAGTAAATACTATATTTGGAGGTATCATATGGAAAAAACAAATGAATTAAATAAATTTTTATCCTATATTCATATGGGAAATAGTGTTTTTAGAATTTATCATAAGGAATGTGAAAACTTAAAGGATGAAAAGCTTTTAGGAATTATTGAAGAAATTGAAGAAATATTTAAGACTCATGAAGAGAAGTTTACAAGTCTAATCACTAATATGGGGGAAAAACCAACTGAAAGTCTAACAGCAGCTGGTATTATGGGAGTGTTGATGGAAAAAATGAAGTTTGTGGATTCAGACTTTGATATTTGTATTAATGCGATAAAATCAACAAATATGGGAACGATTAGTGCTCTTAAGTTTTTAGACGAAAATAAGAAATTACCAAAGAAAATTAAAAATGAAGTGGTAAAAGTAATAAATGATTATTTTACAATTACAATGAAACTTAAAGATTATATTATCAATAATATCTGTTTTAAAAGGTCAAAATAGTAATAAAAGAATTATTCTGTTTATAATAGAAAGAAAGAAAAATAAGAAATGAAAAAAATATTAAATGTTTTAGTTGTTGTTATGTTACTATCAGCGATTGTTGGATGTGCTAATGCATCAAATAAAATGAATTATCCAGAAATTCGTTATAGTAATGAGGAATACCTAGAAATTAAAGAAGAAGAATATATTGAAACTAGTAAGAATGATAGAATTAATATAAGTATGGACTCTTCCACCGCCGCATACAGTAATCTTAGAAGAATGATAAAAGGTAAAATGAATATACCAAGTGATGCGGTTGTGATCGAACAAATGTTAAGCTATTTTAACTATTCTTATGAAAACGATACGGAAGAAGCTCTAAAAGCCTTTACTGAGGTTAGTGATTGCCCATGGAATAGGGAAAACAAATTACTACAAGTTGTCGTAAAAGCTAGGAATTATGAAATAGAAAACCCTAAACCTAATAATTTTGTTTTCTTACTTGATGTTAGTGGTTCAATGTATAGTGCTGATAAATTACCATTAATGATTGAAGCATTTAAATTACTTGTTGATAATTTAAATGATAGTGACCGTGTTTCAATTGTTACTTATGCTGGTAGTGAACAAGTTTTACTTGATGGTGGCTTTGGCTATGAAAAACCTAAGATTACCGCAATCATGTCAGACCTTGAAGCAAATGGTAGCACTCATGGTAGTGCTGGTATTAAAAAAGCATATGAGATAGCAAGCAAATATTATATTGAAGGTGGAAATAACCGTGTATTTCTTGCTACAGACGGTGATTTTAATGTTGGCATTAGTTCAATGGATGGATTAAAAAAATTCATTTCTTCAAAACGTGACCAAGGAATTTATCTATCTTTATTTGGCTTTGGCTCTGGTAATCTAAAATCAAATACAATGGATACTTTAGCTCAACATGGTAATGGTAATTACTATTACATCGATTCAGTACTAGAAGCTAAAAAAGTATTTGTGTCAGAACTTGGGGGAACGCTTAATACTGTTGCGAAAGATTGTAAAGCACAAATTGTTTTCAATAAAGATGTTGTAGAATCATATCGTTTAATTGGTTATGAGAATAAACAAATGAGTGATGATGATTTTAACAATACGGAAAAAGATGCTGGTGAAATTGGTGCAGGACATACAACAATATGTTTGGTTGAATTAAAACTAAAAGAAAACGTAGAAAATAAAGAAATTGCAGCTTGCACAGTTCGCTATAAAGATGTACCAAATGAATTAAATAAAGAAATTACATCAAGTGTTAGTGTAATTAAAGAAACGCCATCAAATGATTTTCTTTTTGCATCAAGCGTAGTTGAATTTGGTTTATTATTACGTAATTCAAAGTTTAAAGCTGATGCTAGTTATGATAGTATTTTATCAAGAATTAATAAAGAAGAATTCATGAATGATCCATATAAGAAAGAATTTTATGAATTAGTTAAGATGGCAAAAGAGTATATAAAATAAAAGCAACGACCAATTGCTTTACAAATATTTTAAAATATGCTATAATCATAGCATAAGAATAAAAAGGAGGTGACGACCATGTTAAATACATTAAATATCCTAAGAAGTGGTCATTACCTATCTTTGTGTTCTCAGTGGTAATACTTTTTTACTACCAATAAACACGAAAAAATGTGCACTTCTATTATTAGGAGTGCTTTTTTAAATTGGTTCTTCAAAGTTTTTTGTGTTTTTGTGTGATTTAATAAAAATATTA
>UQAI01000021.1 GCA_900538885.1 uncultured Mollicutes bacterium | reverse complement strand
ATAATACCAATGTTTTATTACAGTCTATATTTTACCAATAATCATTTACATTACTGAATAAATTTTCTAACTCTTTTTTTGCATTTAATTTTAAAGTATGTTATAATATGAATGAACGTTCATAAAATGAAAGGAATATAATAAATGAGAGTAAGAAATGAACAAACATACATTGAAAAGAAAAACCAAATAATGGAAGCATGTTATGAATGCTATGCTGAAAATGGCTTACATGGCACTGGTATAGCTGCTCTAGCTGATGCTGCTAAAATTTCCAAGGCTTCCTTCTATTTATACTTTAAAGATATTGATGAATTAATTATTCAATCAACTGATTATTGTATGACTAAAGTAGAAGAAGAATTTATGGAAAAAGCCCCAACTAATCCTAAAGATATAAATCGTTTTATTGAAGAAATTCCAGAATGGACTGCGAAAGAACATGGTAAAAAATATCGTTTGATGTATCAAGTATATACTCATCCTAAATACATTGAATATGGTAAAAAGTTTTTTGAGGGTGTTGAAAAAAGATATACTGAATATGCTAAAATGTTAGAACCAAAACTAGGAGTATCGTATCAAGTAATATTACCACTTATATTCATTTTTGTTAGAGCTTCGGTACATTATGCAATGTTTGAAGATAAATACTATTTGTTATCTCAGATGTCAATAATAAAGGAAGCTGTAAAAATATTTATTCAAAAAACTAAATAAAATGAGGAGAAAGTTGTATGAATAAAACATTATTTAAAAAGGTTTTATTAATATATAATTTATCCTAATGAAGATGCCGTTAAACGAGGCTTAGATTACTGTGAAGAATTTACATATAGTGAATTTGCGGAAGCTCATCCATATATTTATAATAAGATTGATGCTATAAACACAATAATTGATTATAATACAATTACTCATAATCAAGAAAATGGTAAAACTAATAACATTTCAGTTGTTGATTATGTAGGAACAGGTAATATCACTGCTCTTGCTAGTAGTTGTAATTATGATGAAATAAAATGGAGTTATTTGAGAAGATTATACGCGATAAATTATGCTAAGTAACAAACTTAGATAATTAGTAAAAAGCCTGTAACTGGTTTAAAGCCAAATTACAGGTTTTTTTGTTATGCTACTTAATTAAGTCTTTTATGACTTCGCTTGCGATTAAAAGTCCACCAACACTTGGGACAAAACTAACCGAACCAATAATTGTTTTATTGGGGTTTTCATCACTTTTAACCTTTGGAGGATTAGAAATGAGTTCACTTGAAAACAAAACCTTAAGATGTTTAATGTTTCGTTTTCTTAATTCATAACGCATTACTTTTGCGAGTGGACAATACTCCGTTTTTTGAATATCAGTTATTTTTAATTTTGTTGGGTCTAATTTATTGCCGGTTCCCATGGAAGAAATAATAGGAACATTTAGAGAAACTGCGTTTTCAATTATTAAAAGTTTTCCAGTTACATTGTCGATTGCATCAACAACATAATCAATCCTTTCGTTAAATATTTCAGAAATGGTATCTTTATTAATAAAAAGAGGTAAAGCTTTAATGTTTACATTAGGGTTAATGTCTTGTGCTCTTTCTTTCGCAACTTTTACTTTACTTTGTCCTAGAGTAGAATGCAAAGCAATGAGTTGTCTATTTAAGTTTGTAATACTGACAACATCATTATCAACAATAATAAAGTTACCAATTCCCATTCTTACTAATGCTTCAAGAACATAAGAACCAACTCCACCAATCCCGCATAATAAAACGGTTTTTGTAGTTAATTCATGAAGCTTTTCTTCAGATATTAGTAGAGAAGTTCGATAAAATTGTTCCATAAAAATCACCTCTACTAGATATTATACAATATTTTTTGAAAAAAAGGTTGTATTTAGTCTTTTAAGAAAAGATATAATTTAGTTAAGGCTCTTTTTTCAATTCGTGATACATAACTCCTGCTAATGCCTAAACTTTTCGCAATTTCTTTTTGGGTTTCAACCATATGATTGTTTAAGCCAAAACGTCTAGAAATAATATCTAATTCTCTTTCATTTAAAGTGTTTAAAGCCTCATGAATAGCTTTAGCATGTTCATTTTGAATAATGTTTGAAAGCATACTAGGAGAAGGGTCTTCAATTATATCGTAAAGTTTGATTTCATTTCCTTCCTTATCTTCACCAATAGGAGCGTATAAAGAGGCTGTATCTTTATATTTTTTATTACTTCTAAGATGCATTAAAATTTCGTTTTCAATACACCTTGCGGCGTAGGTCGCAAGCTTAGTATTACTTTCAAAATTATAGGTGTCAACAGCTTTAATTAAACCGAATGCTCCAATAGATAAGAGATCATCTTTATCTTCCTTACAGTTTTCAAATTTTTTAACAATATGAGCTACAAGTCTTAAATTATGTTCAATTAAAGTGTTGCGAGCACTTAAATCTTTGTTTTTCCAAGCTTTTAAGTATTTTTCTTCATCTTCAGGACTTAAGACCTCAGGAAAACTTTGGGAGTTGATGGCACCAACGAGTGGTAGTAAAAATAATAATAGTAGATTAAACATTTTATTCCTCCTTGTAATTAATTAATAGACAAAAATAACAAAATTTGGTATAATATAATATGAGGTAATATGAAAATGAGTAAATATACACCAACATTTGTTTTTTCATCAATTTACGACATTGACTTTAGTAAATTATATGCACAAGGAAAGAAAATTATCATTTCTGATTTAGATAATACATTACTTCCTTATTATGAAACTAAAGCTAATGATGCCTTAATTGATTGGAAAAAAAGATTAAATGACTCTGGGTTAAAACTTTATATTATTACTAATAATAATGAAAATAGAATTTTAAAATTACAAGAAACGTTTAATATTGATGGTTACTTAACAAAAGCCAACAAACCATCACCAAAAAGATTAAAAGAATATTTGGAAAGCAACAATATAAAACTTGAAGAAACAATTTTTTTAGGTGATCAATTAGTAACTGATATTGCTTGTGCTAATAATTTAGGAATTCATAGCATTCTTGTTAAAACAATTGATATAAAACATCAAAAGTGGTATACTAAAATAAACCGCTTACGTGAAAAAAGAATAATTAAAAAGATGATGAAAGAAAATCCTGAAATCGCAAAGGCAATTTTAGAACTTAAGGAGAAAGCATAATGAAGTGTATTGGTTGTGGTGTTAATCTTCAAACTACTGATCCAGATAAAAAAGGATATGTTGGTGAAATTCATATTATTGAAAATGGGGAACAAGTGTATTGTAAAAGATGTTTTGACATTATCCATTACAATCGTCGATATGTTCCACAAATTGATAATAAAGCTTTTGAAGATAAAATGAATAAAATAAGAACGAACAATAAGTATGATGTTGTTTTACTACTTGTTGATGTACTAGATATTTATAGTGGACTTTCCAAAGAAATAGCTAAATTAATAGGTAATTTAAAAGTAATTATTTTAATTAATAAAATTGATTTAATGCCTAAAAGTGTAAAACTACGTCATATTGAAGAAAGTGTTAAAAGTCTGGCTAGTGAGTACGGACTAAATGTTATTGGCACATATCTTGTTTCGGCTCGTTCAAAAAAGAACATTGAAAATGTCCTTAAGAAAATTGATAAAATAAGAATAAACAAATATACTAATAGACCATACTTTAATAACTGCTATGTAGTTGGTAATGCTAGTGTTGGTAAATCAACATTTATTAATAGTGTTAAGGAAATTTGCTATGGCTCATTAAATGATGCCTTAACAACTAGTGACCAATTCCAAACAACAATGGATATGATTAAGGTTGAACTTGGCAGTAAATTTTATATGTATGATACCCCAGGTATTATCAATGATAAATCTTTCAATGCGTATTTAGATTACGAATCAGTTAAAATGTTAACTCCTAAATCATTTTTAAAGGTTAGAACTTTTCAATTAAATAAAGAACAAACAATTTTTTTAGGAGGACTTGTTAAACTTGATATTATTGAAGGAAGTAATATTTCCACAAGTTTTTTTGTTTCAAATGAATTATATCTACATCGTACAAAACTTCAAAATAGTGATAAAATAAAAGAAACCCAAGAATATAAATTGCTTGTACCACCTCTTAGAGTAGAAGAAAAAGAACGCTTAGGAGAAGAACAAACAATTAAGTTAGAAATTCCAAACGATGATTTTTATGATTTAATAATTTCAGGAGTTGGTTTTATCCATTTAAAAGGTGAAGACTTAAAAGTTAATTTAACAATGTCTTCTAAAATTGGATATACCTTAATTAAGAGTATTTTATGATAAATGAAGAAGAATTAAAAAAGCACCCAAGATATGCTCATAGCGTTGGTGTTATGGAAATGGCTCTTAAACTTAATGATTATTACCACTTAAATGTTGATAATAATAAAATAAGAGAAGCGAGTCTGTTACATGACATAACCAAAAATTTAAGTGATGAAGAAAACCTAGAAATATTAGAAATTTATTTACCAAAAATGATTACAAAAGAACTGCTAGCGGTTCCGCCTATTTGGCATTCATTTACTGGAGCAGTGATTGCGGAAATAAAATATCACATTAATGATGAAGAAGTTTTGAAAGCAATATTTTACCATACTACAGGACACGAAAATATGACAAATCTTGAAAAACTGATCTTTTTAAGCGATTATATTGAACTCGGCCGTGTTGGTGAATATTTTGAAAAAGTTAGAAAAACAGCATTTAAAAATTTAGATGAAGCAATTGTAGTAATGCTTGAAGAACAATTTAAATACTTAAATGCGAAAAACTCGGATATTTATTCGTTAAGTATCGAAACATATAATTATTATAAAGAGGTAATAAAAAATGGTTGAAGAATTATTGAAAATACTGGATAAAGCAGTTGTAACTGATGTAAGAGTATATGACACGACTACATATACTCCTTATTATGACACAGTAATAATATGCTCAGTAAATAGTAATAGACAAGGTAGTGCTGCGGCTAATTACTTAAAAAAAGAAGCACCACTTCTTGGCTATGAAGTAAGAAGTTTTAATACTGGAAACGAAGCAACTTGGTTTTTAGTTGATTTAAATTCAGTAATTGTTCATATCTTTGTTCAAGATGAACGAAGAAGATATAATTTAGATGGAATATATGAACATCTAATTAAATAGTTAAAAAAACAAAAAAACATATAAATTATTAGGAGGAAGAAAAAATGAAATATGTTCCAAGTCTAGAACCTAGCTTTATGCCAATGGCTCTTAAATTAAAAGAATTTAAAGAAAAAGGTACTGTTCCTTTCGCAATTTGTGTGGAAAGAAACAAGGGTTATCGTTATCGTTATGATCTAAAAGTTTTACCAGGCGTATCAGCAGAAAATGAAGAAATGGTTGAAAGACTAATCAAGAGTATTCTATGGGTAGTTGGTGGATATAAAATTTATTTAGGTGGTAATCCTGAATTAGTTAAGAAAATGCAAGAAGTATTTTCAGTAAATGGTTCAAGAAATTTTGATGTTAACTTTATGGCGAAAGTTTATGATAAACCATTTGAAGTAATTGCTTGTGAATTTGATGAAGTTCCAACAAGTGTTGAAGCTAGCCTTCCTGCTGGTGGTAACCTAGATGGCTGTCGCATCGGTTTTGATGCAGGTGGTTCTGACCGTAAAGTTAGTGCTGTTATTGATGGTAAAGTTGTATACAGTGAAGAAGTAGTATGGTTCCCTAAGGTTAATAGTGATCCAGAATATCATTATGCTGGTATTTTAGATAGTTTCAAACGTGCAGCTGAAAAAATGCCTAGAGTTGATGCGATTGGTGTAAGTAGTGCTGGTATTTATATTG
This sequence comes from uncultured Mollicutes bacterium, assembly GCA_900538885.1. Taxonomy (GTDB): domain Bacteria; phylum Bacillota_I; class Bacilli_A; order ML615J-28; family CAG-313; genus UMGS75. The sequence continues at coordinate 19,107 of UQAI01000021.1, read as the reverse complement.
ATAATGAAGTTCGTGTTGCTTCTTTATTTATTAAAGTAAATGATGCAGATTTTGACCGTGTTGTTCGTAAAATGTATATCAACTGTGCTAAAGAAATTGGCGATGTTCCACTTGAAGTTGCTAATGATGGTGATGTTACTGCACTTGCCGGTGCCATGGAACTTAATGATGGTTGTGTTTTAGGTATCGCTATGGGTACAAGTGAAGCGGCAGGTTATATTAATAAAGATGGTAACCTAAACGGTTGGTTAAGTGAACTTGCTTTCGTTCCAGTTGATTATAATAAAGGTGCGATGGTAGATGAATGGAGTGGTGACTATGGCTGTGGTGTTAAATACTTCAGTCAAGATGGTGTTATTAAATTAGCTTGTTTTGCTGGTATTGAACTTGATGAATCATTATCTCCTGCTGAAAAACTTAAAGTTGTTCAAGGATTAATGAAGAAAAAAGATCCAAGAGCTATTCAAATTTATGAAAACATTGGTATTTATTTGGGCTATACTCTTGCATATTATAGTGAATTCTATGATATTAAATACTTATTATTGTTAGGACGTGTAACAAGTGGTGATGGTGGCCTAATTGTGGTTGATAAAGCTAATGAAGTTTTAAGAAATGAATTTCCTCATTTAGCTAATATCAAACTTATGATGCCTGATGAAAATTCTCGTCGTGTTGGTCAATCTATTGCGGCCGCAAGTCTACCTAAAATTAAATAATGAACTACCAAATAGAAACATTTTGTGATAATCTCCAAAATGCTAACACATATTTAGTATATACTTGTGATTCATGTGTCATAGTTGATCCGGCTAATAATCTAAAGGTTTTACAAAAATATATTGAAAATAGAAAAATAGAAGGAGTACTTTTAACTCATGGTCATTATGATCATTTTAAAATGTTAAAAGATTTAATGAAACTTGGGGACTTTAAAGTTTATATGCATAAAAATGCTAAAATCAAACTTGAAAATGTACGCTCTAGTTGTGCTATCTATTTTGGTGAAAATAATCCTACTTTAATAGATGAAAACCGAATTCAATATATTCAAGATGGTGAAACTATTAACTTAAACTCATTTAAAATAAAATGTTGGTACACACCAGGACATACGAACTGTATGATGTGCTACATTATAGATAATAATTTATTTAGTGGTGACTTTTTATTTAAGGATGGAATTGGAAGAACAGACCTTGATACTGGTAGTGCTATTAGAATGATGCAGTCTCTAGAAGTGTTAAAAAAACAAAAAATTAACTATAATGTATACCCAGGCCATGGTGATGCAACAACATTAAACAAAGAATTAAAGTATAATTACTATTTACAAACAAAATAAAAGAAACTTTTGATGTATAAAAAAGAATAAATGATCTTATAATAATAAAGGTTAATTCAAAAAAAATGAATTAATCTTTATTTTTTTAAAAAAATTAGCACTTAGTACTTGACATTGCTAAAATATTGTGATATAATATTAGCAGTAAGTTAGAAACAGCGCTAAAGGAGGCGGTTTGATGATTACCGAAAGACAAAAATTAGTTCTTATTGGAATTGTTGAAGAATACGTAAAAACAAATGAGCCTGTTGGGTCACTAGTATTATCCAAGCGACCAGAACTTAACTTTTCAACAGCTACTTTAAGAAATGATATGGCTGAACTTGAAGAATTAGGATATCTAGAAAAAATGCATACCTCAAGTGGTAGAGTACCATCAGAAAAAGGTTACCGTTTATATGTTGAAGAAATAATGCGTCGAAACGAAACCACAAATGATGATTTCCCAATGCTTGATGAAATCTTTGAAAGACCTAATATATCGCTTGAACAAGCATTATATGAATCAATGGATATGGTATCACAACTTACCAATTATGCATCAATTGCCCTTGGTAAGACAGCGTATACTTCAAGAATTAAAAAGCTAGAATTCATATCTTTAAAGGGCAACCAAGCAGTTATACTAATGGTAACTGATCATGGTCATGTTGAAAGTAAAAAAATTCTTATTCCTGAAGTGGTTAGTCCAAGAGAACTTGAACAAGTGGTAAATGTCTTAGATGAAATTCTTCAAAATGTTTTAGTTAGTGATATTAAAAATGTGATTAACAATCCAAATTTAAATGATGAAATAAGAGATTATTTAAATTATCATAGTGAATTAGTTAATACATTCCTTGATGCCTTCATGAATATGGCAGCTGATAAATATCATTTAGCAGGACAATATAACATGTTATCACAACCAGAATTCCAAGATATTGAAAAAGTTAAAAGCTTATTTAATGCGATGGAAAGAAAGAATATCTTACGTGTGATTAACACTGATGCCTCAGGATTAACAATTAAAATAGGTACTGAAAATGAAATAAAAGTAATGGAAAATTGTTCAGTTGTAACAGTTCCTTATGAAACTAAAGAAGGTAGTGTTGGTACCATTAGTATTTTAGGACCTACTAGAATGGAATATGTTAAGGTAATTCCTTTACTTGAACATATTGCGAAAAACATCAAAAAAGTATTATAAGGGAGGAATATAATGGAAAACAATCGTTACCGTGAAGAAGAAAAAGAAATGGATGTAGCACCTGAGACCGAAATAGTTGAAGAAACAAAAGAAGTTGAAAGCGATATGTCTGAAGAAAATAAAAAAAATAAGAAACATAAAAAGAATCATTTATATGAAGAAAATCAAGCATTAAAAAAAGAAAATGCGGAATTAAAAGATCAATTATTGAGAAATTTAGCTGAACTTGAAAACTTCAAGAAGAGGACAAATGAAGAAAGAATAAAAGATCGCAAATATGCTCTAGCTGATTTTTTAATGCAACTAATTGATACTCTTGATATATTTGACAAAGCTGTTAATAAACAAACAGATGATGAAAAATTAAAACAATTTCTTGATGGATTTGCTATGATAAATAAATCATTCAAACAAATCTTAGAAAGAAATGGTGTAAAACCAATTGAGGCTTTAGGTAAACCTTTTGATCCAGCATACCATTCAGCCATTGAAACAGTCGAAGTAGAAGGTACTGACTCAAATATTGTAGTTGAAGAATTAATGACTGGATACATTTATAAAGACCGCGTATTAAGACCAAGTATGGTCAAAGTAAGTAAATAAAAAAAGAATTTAGGAGGAAATTTATTATGAGCAAAATTATAGGTATTGACTTAGGTACAACAAATTCATGTGTTGCCGTTATGGAAGGTGGCGAACCAAAAGTTATCGTTAACGCCGAAGGTATGAGAACTACACCATCAGTTGTAGCATTCAGAAATGGGGAAATAATCGTTGGTGAAAATGCACGTCGTCAAGCTGCTACTAACCTTGATACAGTATTCTCAATTAAGAGACATATGGGTACAGATTATGAAGTAAACATTAAATCTACTGGTAAATCTTACAAACCACAAGAAATTTCAGCAATGATTCTACAAAACTTAAAAGCTACTGCTGAAGCATATTTAGGTGAAAAAGTAACTGAAGCAGTTATTACTGTTCCTGCATACTTCAATGATGCTGAAAGACAAGCAACTAAAGATGCTGGTAAGATTGCCGGCCTTGATGTAAAACGTATCATCAATGAACCTACTGCCGCAGCACTTGCTTATGGTATTGACAAACAAAGCCAAAAAGAACAAACTGTCTTAGTTTATGACCTTGGTGGTGGTACATTCGATGTATCTATTCTACAACTTGCTGATGGTACATATGAAGTATTATCAACAGCTGGTAACAACCGTCTTGGTGGTGACGACTTTGATAATCGTGTTGTAAAATACTTAGTTGAAGAATTCAAGAAATCTAATGGTATTGATTTATCAACTAATAAATCTGCAATGTTTAGATTAAAGATGGAAGCTGAAAAAGCTAAGAAGGAATTAAGTAGCATGGCTCAAACTAACATTAACATTCCATTTATTACTGTTGATGCTAGTGGCAATCCTGTTCACTTTGATATGACTTTAACAAGAGCTAAATTTGAAGAATTAATTCGTGATTTAATTGAATCTACAACTAATGCTGTTCGTCAAGCTTTACGTGATGCTAAACTTAAAGCAAGTGACCTTGATCAAGTATTATTAGTAGGTGGTTCAACAAGAATTCCTGCTGTTCAAGAATTAGTACGTCGTGAATTAGGTAAAGAACCTAACCGTAGTATTAACCCTGATGAAGTAGTAGCAATGGGTGCCGCAATTCAAGGTGGTGTTCTTGCTGGTGATGTTAAAGATGTACTATTACTAGATGTTACACCTCTATCACTTGGTATTGAAACATTAGGTGGTGTATGTACTGTATTAATTCCACGTAATACAACAATCCCTACTACTAAATCACAAATCTTCTCTACTGCTGTAGATAATCAACCTGGTGTAGAAATTCATGTTCTACAAGGTGAAAGAAGTATGGCAGCCGACAACAAGACTTTAGGTAAGTTCCAATTAGTTGGTCTTCCACTTGCTCCTCGTGGTGTTCCTCAAATTGAAGTAAAATTTGATATAGATGCCAATGGTATCGTTCATGTTAGTGCTAAAGATTTAGGAACTGGTAAATCTCAAACTATTACAATCAGTGATGGTAATGGCTTAAGCGAGGAAGAAATTGATCGTATGGTTAAAGAAGCAGAGGAAAATGCCGCAAGTGATAAGGCTAAGAAAGATGAAGCTGACCTTCGTAATGAATGTGAACAACTAATGTTTGCGGTTGACAAATCAATTGCAGACTTAGGTGATGAAGCAACTGAAGATGAAAAATCTAAAGTTAACGCAGCTAAGGAAGAATTAAAGAAAGCTCTAGAAGGAACAGACTTAAATGAAATTAAGGTTAAGAAAGAAGCTCTTGAAAAAGATGCTCAATCAATTGCGATAAAAGCATACGAAAAGATTCAAAAAGAACAACAAGCTAAGAGTCAAGCAGAAAATGGTGACAACAACAATAATAACTCTGGTGATGATAACACTGTTGATGCTGATTACGAAGACGTTAAATAATATAAATAGTAGTATTAAACTATTATTAGAATGGAGAGGGGTCATTTATGGCAACAAAAAGAGATTATTATGAAGTGTTAGGCGTAGACAAAAATGCCACACCAGATGAGATTAAAAAAGCATATCGTAGCCTTGCGAAAAAATATCATCCTGATGTCAGCACTGACCCCAATGCTACTGAAAAATTTGCCGAAATTCAAGTTGCTTATGACTGTTTAAGCGATCCGGAAAAACGTTCAAATTATGACAATTACGGAACCGAAGATCCAACTAATGGATTTGGCGGTTCTGGCTTTGCCGGAGGTTCAAGCGGCTTTGGTGGCTTTGGCGGATTTGAAGATATCTTTAGCAGTTTCTTTGGGGGAGGTCGCTCATCTAGAGGTAGCACTGGAGCAACACGGGGAAAAGACATTATTGTCGATGTAACACTAACATTTGAAGAAGCTGCGTTTGGTGTTAAAAAACCAATAAATATCAGCCGTTATGAAGAATGCGAAAATTGTCATGGATCAGGAGCTGAAACTCCAAGTGATGTAACTACTTGTCAAAAGTGCCATGGTACTGGTCGTGTTGTAGTTCAACAAGCAACAATTCTAGGACGTATTTCAACTGAAACTGTATGCCCTGATTGTAATGGTCGTGGTAAAAAAATCGCCCACGCTTGTCATGTATGTAATGGCAGCGGACGTGTTAAGAAAAATAAAACTATCAACGTCAATATTTTGGCCGGAATTAATGATGATCAAACTATTCGTTTAGCAGGTGAAGGGGAAGCCGGAACAAATGGTGGCTCAAAAGGCGATCTATTAATTCGTGTTACAGTTAAACCACATGAAATCTTTACAAGAGATGGTAATGATATAATGTTAGAATTACCAATAACATTTAGTCAAGCTGCTTTAGGAACAACAATTGAAGTGAAAACTTTACAAGGTATGGTTAACCTAAAGATTCCAGCAGGTACCCAAACTGGTACTAGATTCAAAATGTCAGGTAAAGGTATTGATAATAAAATCACAGGTAGATGTGGTAACCAATATGTAACTGTAAAAGTGGTAACACCAACTAAGCTTACTAGCAAACAAAAAGACTTGTTTACAGAATTATCAAATACTGATGAAACTGCAAGCAACAGTATCTTTGATCGTATTAAACGATTCTTTAAAGATAAAAAATAACTGTTCATTTTTTAGAGAATAACACTTAGAAAGAGTGTTATTCTTTTTTTCTTAATTATATTGAAAAAAAACTTGAAAAATGTTATAATGTTTCTAGGAGTGTGAGAATATGAGAATAAATAAAAAACTATTTAGTATTTTATACTTATCATTTTTATTCATTTGTGTAGTAACACTTGCAAGTTGTGGTAAAAAAGAAAAAGATGATAAGTACAAAAACCTTGTTCCAACAAATATGGCACTTGGTGAAGTCTATGAAGTAAAAGCTGAAGAAGCATTCGAAATGACAAGCTTAAATGAAAGTATTATTAAAGTAGATGGTAATACCCTTATTGCATGTAAGATGGGAGAGGCTGAAATTAATATCAAGATTAACAAAGAAACTTTGACACGTAAAATTACCGTAGGTGAAGGCATGTATGTTAATATTCCGAGCAAAATGGTATGCAATACGCGTCATCGCTTGGAAGTAGTACTAAATAATGATACTACTACTGATTATGAAGTTAATGTTGAAGATTCTAGCGTTATTACTTATCAAAAAGGAAGTCTAGTATCTCAAAAATTAGGTACTACAAAAATAACAGTTACTTGCGATACATATGTAAGAGAATACACTGTTGAAGTAATTGATATGCTTAGCATTAATCTTGAGACAACAATGCGAAAAGGTGAAATTCAAACTATTGAATGTACAAATGCCCAAGATAAAAAGATGAATGATGCTGTTCTTACATCTAGTAATCCTGAAGTTGTAAAAGTAATATCACTAAGCAAAATTGAAGCAGTATCGGTCGGTAAAGCTACATTAACTCTTAGATGGAATGGTGAAGAACAAAGTGTCACTGTTGAAGTAATTATGAATTTTGAATATAAATATCAAAAAGGACTTGCGGTAAATGGCACAAGTGAATTTAGAGTTTATATGGAAGGTGTAACTGAGTTTGAAGATTTCACATTAGTATCAAGTGATTCAAGTGTTGTTGAAGTAGTTGACAAACATCATTTAAAAGGTTTAAAAGAAGGTAAAGCTACAATTACAGTAAAACTAAATGGCTATTATGAAGATAAAATTGAAGTAAATGTTGTTTCAATGAAATTATTAGGTAGTGAAGTGATGAAACGTGATGGTGTCCAATTCTTAACTGTGTCATTTAGTCCTAAAGGATACAATGAAAACTTTACGTTTGAAGTAGAAGATCCAACTATCCTAAAGGTAAACGAAAAAGGTAGAATTGATGCTTTAAAAGTTGGAAAATCAAAAGTCACAGTTCACACAGAAAGTGGATTTACTGATAGTATTGAAATAACAGTAGAAGATGTTTTCTATTCAATTACCTTTGATATAAATGATGAAGATAAAGCCTTAATGCCTGCTGATTACTTAGAAAAGTATAGTAAATTTAGCATTGATGACTTACCTATTTCTCTTCCCCTTTTAACGAGAAATGATGCCTCATTCTTAGGATGGAAAATAAATGATAGTAGTTCATCTTTGGATTTAGATAAAATGAAATTTGAAATTCCAGTTGGTACTAATTATGATGTTGTATTAACAAGTAATTGGGGATTATCTCGTCTTGATTTATCATATGAAACTAACCAAGTAATTGGAATTGGTGATACAGTTAAAATAATTGTTACTCCATATATGGTTGCGAAAAATATTGATGTTACAAAACTTGTATGGTCTAGTGATAATGAAACTATCGCCACAGTAAGCGATGGTGTAGTTACTGGTGTTGGTGAAGGAAGCACTTTAATTAGTGTATACTGTGAAGATAATAGTAATATTTATGCCTCAATTGGTGTAACAATAAAACAAGGAGTTGGTAAAATGAGTGAACTATTGAGATACTTTGTTGATAATGCTGCTGCGGAAATAATCGCTAAGAATATTACTGTAACAGGATATCAATTTGTATATGAACATCGCCTTTTAGGAAGCGTTACAGATTATTTATTTGAACCTTTTGTCGTAAATGAAAATTACTTAGTACCTAAAGGTATGGGTAACAGACCAGGAGAAGTAAGAGAAAAATTCTATATCGTAGTTCATGATACTGCATCATCTGCATCAACTGCTGATGGACTTGCTCATGCTAAATATATTGTTGGTGGTGGCGGTGGCACATCATGGCATTATACAGTAGCAAATGATGGGATTTATCATCATATTCCAGATAACGAGGTAGCATATCATGCTGGTGATGGACATTCCTCAAAAAGTGAATATCGTTTAATTGAAACTGGTGTTAAAGCAACAGATGATAAACATCCTAAAGTAACAATTACCGAAGATGGATATTATGCTTTAAATGGTGTAAAAACAACAATTGAAGCTCCAACAAATGATGGCAAAATCTTAACAACAGATTCAATCAATGATATGGGTGTTAGAGTAGTAATTCAAAATGGTTATTACTATATGGGAAATACATATTTTAACAAAGAATATCTAAAAATTTCAAATTATGGCGGCAACATGAATGGTATCGGCATGGAAACTGCAGTTAATAAAGGTTCCGACATTTATTATACTTGGCAAAAAACTGCGAAACTTGTTGCTAACTTAATGAAAACAAATAATCTAACCATCGATGATGTTAAACCTCACCACTATTTCAGTGGTAAACCTTGTCCTGCGACAATGCGTAGTAATGGTTTCTGGGGTAAATTTATTGAATTAGTTCAATTTGAATACGATATGATTACTAAGTATGCTGGTTATACCGTAACATTCAAATCAAATGATCCTGAATATGTAAATAATTTAGGACGTGTAATTAAACAAGATGTAAAAACAAGATCAGTAAGTTATACAATTACCGTATCTAAAGATGGAAAATCAGAGTCAATTACACTTTGGACAACAATTCCAGGCTCATCACAATTCGCTCCAATTGTCGATAAAGGTGAATAAAACAACAAAACTTAGTGGGAATTTTAGCCCATTAAGTTTTTTTCTTATGTAAAATAAAATAAAAAATGAAAACGCTTTACAAAAAAAATGAAAAATGCTATAATAAAGTGTAAAAATTAAGAAAGGTAAAGGAGAAAAAAATGTTTAAACTTAGAAAAAGAATTTTCTTATTTTTAACACTTATCGCTACAGTTTTTTGCGTTGTAGGTTGTGGCAACAAAAACACTGTTCGCATTTATTTTGAAAAAAATGAATACGAAGTTAGAATGCAAACACACTATGAATTAAAACCTGTGGTAAAAGCGTCTGCAACAGTAAATACAGCAGAGCTTGAACTTGTTTATGAATCTTCAAACGAAGAAATTGCTCGCTATGTTGACGGAACAATTTATCCTGTCAGCGAAGGAACAGTTGAAGTTAAAGTATATTGGAAAGATAAAGCATCTGTTTATGATAAGGCAGTTGTAAAAGTTATTAAGGCTGCATTACCAGAATTTAGAGCTGATGATCCAATCATTGTTCTAAAAGGCGACAAAAAGGTAATTCCTTATGAATTACACTTAAATTACACTAATGCTGTTGCGAAATTCTACGCTTTAGATTTAAGTCCTGAAGTTGCAACAATTACAGAAGATGGTGTTCTTGATCCTATCGCATTAGGTGAAGGTACTATAAAAGTAGTTGTATCTGACTATTCTGGTGAAGAATACGAAACAAAAGTAGCAATTAAAGTTATTGAATCTGACTTTAATATTACTTATGAACTAGATGGCGGAACTAATGCCGAAAGCAATTTATCAGCATATAGTGCTTTAGATTTACCAATTAAACTTGCTCCAGCAACTAAGTTTGGTTACACATTCTTAGGTTGGAAACTAGTACAAGGTGAAACTGCTAAGATTGTTAATGAAATTCCTGCTGGTACATATGGTGATATTACTCTTATTGCTCAATGGGAATTAACAAATTATAAGTTGAACTATGAATTTAATGGTGAACCTTTTGTTACTGAAAATCCTGAAACTTACACTATTGAAGATTTACCACTAGTATTAAAAGCTGCAGAAAAAGATGGCTATACATTTGCTGGTTGGTATAATGGTGATGTAAAAGTTGAACAAATCACAACTGAAAACGTTGGTGATATGAATTTAGTTGCAAAATTAGATGCAATTGACTATAAAGTTACATATGAACTAAATGGTGGAACAAATGCTGAATCTAATCCTGCAACTTACAATGCTGATCAATTACCACTTACTCTTGCTGCTCCAACTAAAGAACACTATGTATTTGCTGGTTGGAAATTAGGCGAAGAAGTAGTTGAAACTATTCCTGCTGGAAAAGTTGGTGATGTTACACTTGTTGCTACATGGACTGTAAAAGAATACACTATCACTTATGAATTAGATGGTGGAACAAATGCTGAGTCTAATCCTGCAACTTACAATGTTGAACAATTACCACTTGCCCTTGCTGCACCAACAAAAGCAGGTTATAAATTCTTGGGTTGGTTTAATGGTGAAACAAAAGTTGAACAATTAACAGTTGAAAACATCGCAGATGTTACACTTACTGCAAAATGGGAAATTGAAACTTACACAATTACTTATAATTTAGATGGTGGAACTCTTACTGGTGAAACTACTACTTATACAGTTCTTGATGAAGTTGAACTTGTAGCTCCTACTAAAGAAAACCATGTATTCTTAGGTTGGTTATTGAATGGTGAAGTTTTAGAAAAAGTAGTTAAAGGAACTACTGGCAATCTTGAACTTGTAGCAAGTTGGAAAGAACAAATTTACAAGCTTACTCTAGATGTTAATGGTGGTGCACTTGTTGGTGTTTATGCAACACGTGAAGAAATGGTAAATGACTTCATGAAAGATTTCGGCAAATTTGCTGGTATCGAAATGACAACAGTTGCACAATACTGGGCTGCTGATCCTCAAAGAACAACATTCTGGCAAAATGCAGAAATGCATGCTAAATGGTCTTGGATCTTTAAAGCATTAATTCCTTTTGCAAAAGCACAAGGTGAAGATACTAAATATTTACAAAATATGTTAGCAGATCCAATTAGTATTTCTGGATATGCTACACAAAACGTTGCAATTTACCTATTAGGTATTAACAGTGCAATGTGGAATGAAACTTATAAAGCTACATATAATGGTTTACCAAGTAGATTTACTACAGTTGATTGTACATCTGATGAAGTTAAGAATAGTTGGATTGCGTACTGTGGTGCTCCTACAACCGTAACACCTACTGAAGAAGTTGTATTACCTCTTGCTGAAAGAAAAGGGTACACATTCTTAGGTTGGTTTAATGGTGAAGAAAAAGTTGAAAAGATTGAAAAAGGTACTACTGCTGATATTACACTTGTTGCTAAGTGGGAAGTAATTACTTACTCTATTACTTATAATACAGATGGTGGAACTCTTACTGGTGTTTATGCAACACGTGAAGAAATGGTAAATGACTTCATGAAAGATTTCGGCAAATTTGCTGGTATCGAAATGACAACAGTTGCACAATACTGGGCTGCTGATCCTCAAAGAACAACATTCTGGCAAAATGCAGAAATGCATGCTAAATGGTCTTGGATCTTTAAAGCATTAATTCCTTTTGCAAAAGCACAAGGTGAAGATACTAAATATTTACAAAATATGTTAGCAGATCCAATTAGTATTTCTGGATATGCTACACAAAACGTTGCAATTTACCTATTAGGTATTAACAGTGCAATGTGGAATGAAACTTATAAAGCTACATATAATGGTTTACCAAGTAGATTTACTACAGTTGATTGTACATCTGATGAAGTTAAGAATAGTTGGATGGCACATTGTGGATTAAATACAACTTATACAGTTGAAGACGAAGTTAAACTTCCTTCAGTAGTAAAAGATAAAGCTACATTCATTGGTTGGTTTGTTGGTGAAGAAAAAGTTGAAAAGATTGAAAAAGGTACAATTGGCAATCTTGAATTAGTTGCAAAATTTGATGCTCCTAAATATAAAATTGCTTATAACCTTGATGGTGGTACACTTCCTGAAGGTGCAGCTACTGAATATGTATTTGGTAAAGGTCTTACTGAACTTCCAGTTCCTACAAAAGTTGGATTTACATTCTTAGGTTGGTTCATTGGTGAAGAAAAAGTTGAAAGCATCTCTGCAACTCAAGAAGGTGAAGTAGAATTAACTGCTAAATGGCAAGAAAATCCATCTCATACAATTACATTTGATCCTGCTGAAGGTGTAATGCCTGCTGAATATCCAAGCAAATTCTATGAAGGTGTTGGTCTTGCAGAACTTCCAGTTCCTACAAGAGAAGGTTATACATTCGTAGGTTGGTTTATTGGTGAAGAAAAAGTTGAAAGTATTGCAGCTGATACTACTACAGATATCGATTTAGTTGCTAAATGGGAAGAAAAAGTAGTACAAAGCGAATATTCAATTACTTATGACTTAAATGGTGGTGCATGGCCTGTTACTAAGATTACTTCTTATGAAGAAATGGCACAAGCTTTCATGAATGCTTATGTTGAATATATTACAAATGATTATTCTGGAACTAAATACACTGGTGAAGCATTACCTGCTTCTGAATTTATGAATATTTCATTTAACTATGGCAATTTAGATGATTTCTTTGACAATGCTAAATATGCTGAATGGGCATGGGTAAGAACATTTGTTGTTGAATACTGTGCTAAAGTTGATGATCAATATAAATCAAATATTGCTGATAAGAATGGTGAATATCATAACACTATTTTAAGAGGTAATGTTCATGGTTTCATTAACCAAAGTAAATGGGATAGTTGGCCAAGAAGTGCTGATTATTCAACAGTTCAATTTGCTGATTTCGAAGCTAAACTTCCTGCTGGCAAGACAATCGAAGGTCCTGCTAAATATTTAAGCGGTACTGAAGCTGTTCTTGTTACTCCAGTTAAAGAAGGATTTGACTTCGCTGGTTGGTATAGTGGTGCTGAACTTGTTACAGCTATTACAGCTAAAATGACTGGCGACTTACATTTAGTTGCTAAATGGCGTGCTGCATCTGGTGAAGAAAACGTAATCTTCGTTGGTGCAGAACGTACTTATAAAACTCTAGCTGAAGCTCTAGCAGTTGCTAAAGCTGGCGACACAATTAAAGTTGATGCTGGCACTTATGAAGGTGCTGAAATCACAGTTTCTGGCATTATCATTGCTGGTGCAAACGCAGGCGTTAATCCTGTTAACAGTGATAGAAGTGCTGAAACAGTATTTACAACTGATTTAGTTGTTAAGGCTGATGATGTTACAATTGATGGTATTCAAATTATTGGTGTTGCAAGAATCGCTGCATTAGATCAAGCAATTGAAAACTTAACAATTGTTAATGTCCATATTTTTGAAAGTAGTGTTAACGCTACAAACGTATCAACAAATGCTCCACTTTACTTCTATAGTACTGTTGAAGGTGTTGAATACAAGAACGTTGTTATTAAAAACGTTTTAAATACTAATACTAAAGAAGCAAGACCTATGATTCTTTACGGAGCTTTATTCAATGGTTTAACTATTAAAGATAGTAAATTCGTTGGCGCTAGAAAGAATTACAACGATGGTATCAAGATTGTTGATAGTGCCGCATTCGGTCTAAAAGGCGATGTTGAAATTGTTGGTAACCATTTTGAAAACTACTCACAATATGTAGTATGGCTAAAAGGTTATTGCGAAGGTAATTACAGCATTCAAAATAACGTATTTGTAAATAATGGTCAAACATCTGGTAGCCACGCTGCAGTAACTATTGCTAGTTACAAAGGTGCTGCTGAAGGTAAAGTTGTATTTGATTTCTTATACAATACAGTTAGAAATAGCTATATGGCAGTTAGAATTGACAAAGCAGATTCTAGAACTGCTGAAAACTTTGTTGCTCATATTAACTATAATAAGGTATATGAATGCAAAGCTACTTATTATGTTAAAAACTCAATGACATTTATTATTGACGCTACAAATAACTATTATGATAAGACTCCTGTTGCTGCAATGTTCTTAAATGCTACATGGGAACCTTACTATGAAGATGAATCTAAAGTTCCTCTATATGGACAACCTTTAACATTCAAATCAATTAGTTATGAATTAGATGGTGGTGAACTTGATAGTACAGCGCCTACTTCATTTGATTCTGTAACTGGTCTTTCTGTACTTCCTACTCCAACAAAAGAAAATAGAATTTTCGTTGGTTGGTTGATGAATGGTGAATTTGTTACATCTATTCCTGCTGGTACAGATACAGCTGTTACACTTACTGCTGTATGGCGTGAAGACGCAATTTACGTAAGTAAAAATGGCGAAAGTTATGCTGTTGCAACAATAGCAGAAGCTCTAGCAAAAGCAAAAGCTGGCGATAAGATTATTATTCTTGCTGGTGAATATGAAGAAAACGTAAAAATCTCAGTTGCTAACTTAACAATTGTCGGTCCAAATGAAGGTATTAATCCTAATACTGCTACAAGAAAAGCAGAAGCAATTATTAAAGGTGTTATTTCTTTTGATAAAGCTGCTACAAACTTAACAATTGATGGTTTAGCATTTACTGGTTCTGCAAAAGTTAAAAATGCTAACAACGGTGATACTATTTCTGGATTAACATTCCAAAATAACGTTGCTTATGATATGGCACAAACAACTGCATGGATATTAAATAGATACGTTTCTAATGCATTCTTAGAAATCAAAGTTTCATCTGGTGCTTCTAAGAACATCCAAGTATTCAACAACAAATTTACAAATGTTGGTGATATCAATGTTTTAATTAATAGAGTTGAAAACTTAACAGTTGATGGTAACGTATTTATGAACTTTGGTAGTGATGCTGTTCGTCTTGAAGGTGGATACTGTTATGGTATTTTATCATTCACTAATAACCACTTTGAACAAGAAACTGCTGGTAATGGTAATAATGCAATTTTTGGATATTCACTTGCTGGTGCAGGTGGCTCATCAACTAAAGTAATCGTTAGAGCTAATACTTTCAAACAAGTAGGCTCAAGTGATACTAAAACATCACCTTATAACAATGCACTTAGTGCTCACGTATTCCAAGAAAATTTAACAGCTTGGTTAGTTGAAGAAAATATTTTTGATCATTGTGTTAACCCAATGTGGTTACGTAACAATGGTGCATCAGCTTCTAATTGGAGTTGCGTAGTTAAAAACAACCAATTCCTAGGTGTTCCTGCAGATCATTATTTTGGAACTTACAGAGGTGATGATAATGAAAAAACAAACCCTCATCTAGCAGTATTTGAAGGTAACTACTATGAAGATAATGATGGTAATGTTATTACTGACTTAACTGCATACGCTACAATGTTCAAACACTTAAGTACTTATGGTACAGCTCTTGCTGAAAAACCAACAATGGGTGCAAGTGAAAAATATGAATTCTGGAAGATTAGTTATGATCTAGATGGTGGTAATGCAAAAGGTCTTGTATATTACTATAACAAAGACACAGGCGCAATTACTCTTCCTGTTCCTACATGGAATATTTATCATGAATTTAAAGGTTGGTCATTAAATGGCACAATTATTACTGAAATTCCTGCTGGTTCTAAAGGAGATTTACATATCGTGGCTACATGGGAAGAATTAGAAGGAAACCCTGTTACTCTTGAATTTGAATTAAATGGTGGTAACTGGAATTATGCTTCATTTGATGAAATTAGCTTAGATTTAATTAAAGATTACAATGCATGGGGTGGCACAAACTACACTCAAGCTACAGTTCCTAGCAGTGCTTGGACAGAAGTTAATATTCCTAATTTCTTCTATAGTGAAGGTATGTCAGAAAAATGGGGCTGGCTTGCTAAATGGTTAAGTGAAGTTGGTGGAAATCCAAACAAGAGAGCATGTGCTGCATTACTAGAATATGCGGATGTAGATACATATAAAGCAGCCAATAGTAACTGGACATATGCAGCAAGTTATGAATTTAGAGCATTTATGAAAGGCGGAACTGCTTATGAAAATGGTAACTATAAATCTTCAGATTATAGTGATCAAGTTTTAAGAGAACAAGTATGGACACCATATCTTGAAACAGTTAAGGCAACATTAGATACAACTGAAGGTAAAGTATTAACTCTACCTGCTCCTAAGAAACCGTTCCTAACATTTGTTGGTTGGTATGATAATGCTGAATTTACTGGTGAGGCTATCACAACTATTACTGTTGGTGCTACAAACCCTAAATATTATGCTAAGTTCGTTGACTTAAATCCTGTTACAAACGTTAATATTAAAAACGCTATAACAGAAACTAAACGTTTCTCCACATTACAATTAGAATGGGAAGTATTACCTGCAGAAGCAGCTAATAAAGCAGTTAAATTCATCACTAGTGATGAAAAGGTTGCTACTATTAGTTCAGAAGGTTTAATTTCTTTCTTAACAGTTGGTACAGTTACTATTAAAGTTGTTTCACTTGCAAATGATAGAGTATTTGGTGAAATGACAGTTAATGTATATGTTCCTGAACACATTAATGGTGAATATGCAACTAGTTCATATGTTGTTGTAAACGAAACAATCGCATTAAATGCAAGTATCGTAAATGGTACAGGCGAAATTGAATGGTCAAGCTTAAATCCTGATATCGCAACAGTTGAAAACGGTATTGTTACTGGTGTTAAAGCTGGTACTGCAACAATCGTTGCTTCAAAAGTTGGTAACCCAGATATTAAACTTGAATTCGTAGTAATCGTTCTTGCAGCTGATGAAACTGGCGTTGTTAAATTCGTAATGGAACAAAATAATGCTAATATCTTCTTAAGATCACAACTTGGTATTGGTGCTGGTGGTTATGCTTACTATGCTGATATCTTAAGTAGTGTTTCTAAATTATTATTTGAAGCTTACGAAATTAATAAGAAATACTATACAGAAACTCCTACTAAGTCAAATCATTCAGGTGTAAGACAAGGTGCATTAGAATTTATCACTGTTCACTATACTGGTAATATGGCTGCAGGTTCAACTGCAAGTGCTAATGCTAACTATTTCGTAAATCAATCAAATGATTCATCAATCCACTATGTAACTGGTAACGATGGTATCTTCTATTGTTATGACGAAAAATATGTTACATGGCATGCTGGTGATGGTACTGGTACTCCATTTGAATGGTATCCAACTGGTGTTATGGTAAAAGAAGGAGATCCTACTCGTCCTGTTGTTACAATAACAGAAAATTCTAAATTTGCAATCAATGGTACTGAATCTACAGTTGCTTGTCCTAGTGGTAAGAGAAGATACTGGGATGCAACATTAGGTAAAGTTGTTGAAGGTGAAACTATTGTTCCTACAGATAGTAAATACTTAACAGATTTAGGCCCAGCTGTTAAAGTTGTTGATGGTCAATACTACATTGGTAGAACATGGTGGTGTAATAGCCAAGTTATCGAAGGTCGCGTTTGCTCACTAGGTGGTAACTTAAATAGTATTGGTATTGAAACAGCTTGTAACGAAGGATCAGACTTATGGTATACATGGCAAAAGACTGCTAAACTAGTTTCTGACTTAATGATTAGACATGAACTTGACATCGAAAGAGTTAAAGGTCATAACTTCTTCTCAGCAAAAGATTGTCCTCAACCAATGCTTGAAAATGAAGACGAAATTTGGTGGGAATTCATCGAACTAGTTAAAGCTGAAAATACTGCTATGACATCTTATAAAGATTGGACATTCACAATGGTATCAAATAACCCTACTTTAGTAGATAATACTGGCCGTGTTATTGCACAACCTGAATTTGATACATGTGTAACTTATACTGTTACAGCAACTAACGGTGAAGAAACTAAGACTATCACTCTAGCTTCTATGATTCCTGGTATGTACCGTAATCTTGCTCGTGGAGAAAGATAGAATTATGTTTTATAAAATTTATTGTAGCTTTATATAATATAATAAAAGATCAATAAATTTTCACAAAATCAAAAAGCATATCGAAGACTATCGGTCTATAGATATGCTTTTTTTCAGGTATTTAGTTTTTTATTAGTATAATCATTGTGCAATTTTTAGTATTATGGTATAATGAAGATAGAAATATTTTTCCTAAGTCTGCTTTTTAACACCCTTAAGAAAATACATACTAATTATTAAACAAGCTCTCTTAGGTAAAAGAGGGTTTTTGCGCTTGTATAGGTATTTGAAGGGAGTAAACAGTGATAAAATTATATTTATTATTTGGTGAAATTATCTTTATTTCTTTATTGGCACTATTATGTTAATAGAGAAAATAAAACTCATATTTGGTATTTGTTTTGATAGGAGAATTTAATGTGAAAAAATATTTTAAATTATTAGACTTATTAATTGATACTTCCGATTGTGTTGCTTTTGAAGTGGAAGCGTACGAAAATCTAAATTTTAAAATTACTGAAGAAGAAATTATTGATCTTTTTAATAAGTATATTAAGAATTTTTCACATAATTTTAAAAATGAAGAAAAAGAATATATTAAATATAAAAAAAGAATCATGAAAAATGAAGAAAATAATAAGAAGCAAATTCTTATGTGTTTAAACTCTTTTTCTGATATAAAAAATGAGGTAATATTTAAACATCTAAGTTTTAAATTTGGTGCAAACATGTATTCACAAGAATCAAGAAATTTAATTTTAGGTTTTAAAATATCTGATATTGTAAAAAAATATTTACATAGTGTAAAAAATGTATTCGATTGGAAAGGTGAAAAATTAAGCAATATTACTTTTTTTAGTAAGGGAAAATGCCTTTTTCAAGCAAATTCACATGACAATATTATTTTTGTTTCTGATAAAAATATTTTACAAGAATTAGAAAAGCTAAATTATTTATGCTACTATAAATCTAGTAATGAATTTTATAATATAAGCTATCCATATGATAGTAATGATAATAAAAAAATTATAATTTAAACTAGTTCAATAAAAGATAAAATAA